>NZ_JABAIW010000001.1:0-191352 GCF_014231265.1 Clostridium sp. DJ247
TTGAGAAAAAATCTTAGAACTTTAGATATGTTTGAGGTACGAGTTTATCAAAGTTCTTAGATTTTTCTCAAATTTAAACTTTAGACTAATTAAAAATATTTAACGTGACGAAACATGGTAATATGTCCCGGAGTATAAGTTAAATTTCGGGCATGTTTATCTATAATATTTACAATTCACGTTTAAAATATTTAGTATGAAGCAGCTCATGGGCTTTTTCACTGTTAGGTTCCCCTAAAAATTCATTATAAAGCTTAATTATTTCTGGATTTTTATGAGATTTTCTTAAAGGTTTGTTTCTATCTTCTTCATATAATGCATTAGCTCTTTTACTTAATATATCATAGTTTCCGTGGACATATGGCTGACCACCACCATGGATGCATCCACCAGGACAGGCCATAATTTCTATAATCTGATAGTCTGCTTTTCCTTCTCTTATTTTATTTAATAATTTACGAGCATTTCCAAGTCCACTGGCAATAGCAGCTTTTACTTCCATGTCTTCAATCTTTATTGTAGCTTCTCTTATTCCATCAAAGCCCCGCACTACACTGAACTCAACCTGATTTAATTCTTTACCAGTTATCCACTCATATGCTGTACGAAGTGCTGCTTCCATAACTCCGCCGGTTACACCAAATATAACTCCTGCACCAGTGGATTCTCCGAGTACGCTGTCGAATTCTTCATCTTTAAGAGATGTAAAATCAATACCAGCCTCTTTTATCATTTTTGCTAATTCTCTAGTACTTATAACTATATCTATGTCATTATTCATTTCTGGTCTTGCTGCCTCATATTTTTTGGCTAGGCAAGGCATAACTGAAACAACTACTATATCCTTTGGAGCTATATTCATTTTTTCAGCAAAATAGGTTTTAGCTATTGCTCCAAACATCTGCTGGGGAGACTTACAGCTAGAAGGAATATCGAGAAGGTCAGTAAACTCATGTTCAAAGAAGTTTATCCAACCTGGGCAACAGCTTGTAAGCATAGGAAGTCTGCCGCCATGATTAATTCTATGCATAAGCTCGCTAGCTTCCTCCATTATAGTTAAGTCAGCAGCAAAGTCTGTATCAAAGACCTTATGAAATCCTAAGGAACGAAGAGCAGCTGCCATCTTTCCTGTAACAGCTGTACCAACTTCCATACCAAATTCTTCTCCTAAAGCAGCTCTTACAGCAGGTGCTGTTTGCACTATAACAAATTTATCTTTATTATTTAGAGCATCCCAAACCTTTGAGGTATTGTTAACTTCCGTCAAAGCACCAGTAGGGCAAACAGATACACACTGACCACAGAAGGTACAATTTGTTTCAGTCATTGGCTCTCCAAAGGCTGGGGATATAACAGTATTAAAACCTCTATTCACAGCTGATAATACAGAAACCGTTTGGATTTCTGTACATACAGTTTCGCATCTTCTGCATAGTATACATTTATCTAAGTTTCTGACAATGGAGTAGCTGGATGTATCCTTTGGATAGGTAGACATTTCTCCTTTAAATTTAATCTCACATATTCCCATATCAGCTGCAAGTTTTTGAAGTTCACAGTTAGTGTTTTTTTCACATAGCAGACAGTCTTGTGGATGATCTGAAAGTAGAAGTTCTACCACTGTTCTACGAGCTTTAATTGCTCTAATAGAATTTGTTTTTATTACCATCCCTTCAGCTACTGGTGTAGTACAAGAGGGTGCAAGATTTCTTCTTCCCTGAATCTCTACCATACAAACTCTGCAAGAGCCAGGCTTATTTTCTACTTCATTGTGAAGTTTTAAATGACATAATGTGGGTATATTTATATTCAGCAGTTTTGCAGCTTCTAAAATGGTAGTTCCGCTTTCTACTTGTACTTGTCTATTATTTATAGTAAGAGTAATCAAACTCAAAACCTCCACCTCTTTCTTTAAATTTTAACTATTGCGTCAATTGGACATCCACTAAGGCATGCTCCGCACTTAATACATTTATTTTGATCTATGGAATGCAGTTCTTTAACCTTACCACTTATACAAGATACAGGGCAATTTCTTGCACATTTAGTACATCCTATACATTTACTTGAAATTTCATAACGAACTAGATTTTTGCACATACCAGCAGGACATCTTTTTTCCTTTACGTGGGCTTCGTACTCCTGCCAAAAATATTTCATTGTACTTAATACAGGATTAGGAGCAGTTTGTCCAAGACCACAAAGTGAGGTGTCTTTAATTGTTTCAGATAGTTCCTTTAACTTATCTAAATCCTGTTCAGTGCCTTGGCCATTTGAGATTTTTGTTAAAATCTCAAGTAAGCGTTTGTTGCCCACTCTGCATGGAGTACATTTTCCACAGGATTCATCTACAGTAAATTCAAGATAGAATTTAGCTATATCAACCATACAGTTATCTTCATCCATAACTATCATTCCACCTGAACCCATCATGGAACCTATGCCTGTTAAGGATTCATAATCAATTTGAATATCTAAGTTATCAGCGGGTATGCATCCACCAGAAGGGCCGCCAGTTTGAACTGCCTTAAATTTACGTCCATTTTTAATACCGCCGCCTACATCAAATATTATTTCTCTTAAAGTAGTACCCATAGGAACTTCTACAAGGCCAACATTATTAATTTTTCCTGCCAGAGCAAAGACCTTTGTTCCTTTGGAGGTTTCAGTACCAATTGAGCTGTACCAATTAGCTCCGTTGTTTATTATAGCTGGTATATTAGCTAAGGTTTCCACATTATTTACACAGGTTGGCTTATTCCAAAGTCCGCTTTCTGCTGGAAAAGGTGGTTTGTTAGTAGGTTCTCCACGACAGCCTTCAACGGAATGTATTAAAGCTGTTTCTTCTCCACAGACAAAGGCACCAGCACCGTATTTTATATCTATATCAAAACTAAATTCTGTTCCAAGAATGTTATCTCCAAGCAGTCCAAGTTCTCTGGCTTGTTCTATAGCTATTCTAAGCCTGTTAACCGCAAGGGGATACTCAGCTCTTATATAAATAACACCTTTGGACGCTCCAATAGCGTAACCAGCAATAGCCATAGCCTCTAGAACACTGCTTGGGTCTCCTTCAAGTATAGAACGATCCATGAAAGCACCTGGATCTCCTTCGTCAGCATTACAAATAATATATTTTTGGTCAGCAGCATAAGCTTTAGCAAAACTCCATTTTTTCCCTGTAGGGAAACCACCGCCGCCTCTGCCTCTTAAGCCAGAATCTATAATTAATTTGATTACCTCATCAGGAGTCATTTCAGAAAGAACTTTTCCCAAGGCTAAGTAGCCCTGAGCAGCTATACTTTCAGTTATATCCTCTGGATTTATTAGACCACAATTTCTAAGAGCAATTCTATTTTGCTTTTTGTAAAAGCACATTTCATCCTGTCTTTTAACTTTTTCTTTTAAAGAAGGCTCCTCATATAAGAGCCTATGGACTATTTTGCCCTCTAACAAATGCTCTCTTACTATTTCTTCAGTATCTTCAGGGGTAACATGAACATAAAACGCATTATCAGGGCTTATTTTAACAATAGGACCTTTTTCGCAAAAACCGAAGCAGCCCGTTATAGCCACTGTAACTTCATCTGAAAGTCCAGCTTTTTCTATGTTGGCTTTTAATTCTTCAACTATTTTATCACTTTCCGAAGACTTGCAGCCTGTTCCTCCACAAACCGATACGTAACGTTTGCATCTCTTGTTTTCAACTGCTAATTCATCTTCATGACTACTTTTTCTCATTTTTAGTGTTTGTGAATATTGTTTAAATACCTTTTGAAGTTCTGTATAAGAATTTATTTTATTCAAGCTGATCCCTCCTATTCTTTGTATTCATCTAAGACTCTATCTACTGAATGCTTATTAAAATGACCATAAACCTTGTCATTTACAGTGACCACAGGAGCAAGACCACAAGCACCTACACATCTTAAAACTTGTAAAGTAAATTTTCCATCTGGAGTAGTTTGACCAACTTTTATATTTAGCTTCTTTTCAAACTCCGCTAGTACATCGCCTGAGCCTTTAACAAAGCAGGCTGTGCCCATACATACATTAATAACATGTTTGCCTGTTGGTTCTTCAGTAAAATAAGAATAGAAGGTAACTACACCATTTACTTTAGATACGGGTATATTTAACTTTTTAGCAATAAATTTTTGAACATCTTCTGGTAGATATCCAAATATGTTTTGTGCTTTATGAAGAACAGAAATTAAGGATCCATTTTTATCTGGAATGCCATCTATAAAGTCACTAAGTTCTTTGTAGAATTGTTCCTTTAAATTATTTGAACACACTTTAGTATACCCCCTACAAATTTTCATATTATTTTCTTGTGAATTGGTTCAGCTATACAATTATATGAAATTTATTCAAATGTAATACTATTGTTTTATTATTAAGAAAATATTTTTATAATAAAATTAAAGAACTTTAACTATATGTTTCAGTTAAAGTAATTTTCATCGAATATATAATTAAAGTAGTAGTATAGTTGAATTATGGCATGAAATTATTACGTTGAAGAATTGTTTATCTCTTAATGTTATTTTTAAGGCTATGCTAAAAATTTAGTTAAAACGAGGTGGTTTTGTGAAAAAAATTAAAATTTTAACTCTAGCAATTGTAACAGTATTTGCATTGTCTTCAGGTAATGTATTTGCAGCTTCTACGAAAAGTAAAGCTGATACCGGAAAAAGCACAATTTCTACTAAAGCCAATTCTCATGGTAAAGCTGAAGCAAATGATAAAGCTAAAGCAAATGATAAAGCTGAAGCAAATGATAAAGCTAAAGCAAATGATAAAGCTGAAGCAAATGATAAAGCTAAAACAAATGATAAAGCTAAAACAAGTAGTAATGATATAACCAAGGGTATTAAAGACAAAAAAACAGCAAAACAAGTTTCTATACTATCAAACAGACTTGGTAGTATAGAAGTCTCTTTAAATAAAATAGAGAAATCAATGAATAACTACTTTAGTGAAACTTCGAGTACTACAACGCCATCAAGTATTTCAGGAGACTTAACTGAGGATAATGAAAGTAACTCAAATGAAGCATCTAGTACTTCTGATACGGAGGATAAGGACTTAAATCAAACTACAGAAAATAACGACAGTAATTCAAGTAATAACACTAATACAGGAGAGAATATAGATAACAACAATACAGGGATTAGTGTAGATGATAGCAATTCAGATGGAGATTTAGATGAAGTGCAGGACCAATTAAGCGATGAATTTGAAAAAGAATATGATTCTGAGGATAACAGCAGATATAATAGCTTTTACGGAAAATTAAATGCAATAACTAACAGATTAAATACAGTAGAGAGACAAATTTCAAAAGTTAATGGTGTGGACAGCGAAAAAACCAATGAATTAAGCATTAAGATAACAGAACTTAGAAGTAAAGTGCAAAGCCTTTTAGATAAGTTATCTACTGAACAAGGACAAATTGTAAATAAGATAAAAAGTAATCCTAGAAAAAAAATGTTTCAGCAACAAAGTATAAATGAATCAAAAAAAGTTTGGAAAGTTCATTTTAATAGTCTAGTAAATCCTGAAACAGTGAATTCAAAAAATATCATGATTGTAGATAAGGTCGGTAATGTATTAGATAGTGACGTATCTTTTGATTCTTCAACTAATGATGCTATTATCAATACTAAAGATGGATTTTTAAAGGGAGAAGAATATTCAATTATAATCAGTGAAAATCTGGAGTCATCAAAGGGTGAAAAGCTAGACAAGCCTGTAGAAAAAAAATTTACTGTAAACTAACCGAAAATAAGCTGCATAGTATGATTAACTATGCAGCTATTATATTTAACTATTGTTTTAAAGGGCTATCTTATAAAAGTATGGGAGTCAAATATATTAATATCCGTTACTTCTTAAAGTAGTTAAAGCCTTATATATTGTAACTGCCAAATCTGACATAGTTACGTTGTCTTTTGGTTTAAATTTATTATCAGTGTCATTTGTAAGCCCTAGACCCTTAGATATGGCAACATATCCTATATTACCAGGGGTTATATCACCCGCGTCACTATATGAAAGTACAAAAATCCCTTGTGCCTTAGCAAGTTTATCATAGCCTAAAAGCTTTACTATGTCCTTAATGGTTTCTTCCTTTGTAACTTTTTCATCTCCTTTAAAATCACCTGAGTTATCAAGTATTCCATAGGCAACTGCCATTTGTAGATACTTATAGATATCATCATTTTTTGTTCCACTGTAACTTATTTTAAGATTTGGTGCATTCTCTAACATATAAGGTCTATAACCTTTTATGTTCACCAGTATTTTTATTAAATCATCTCTGGTAATTTGTTTATTTAAATCAAAATCTTTAGTATTAATTATTCCTTGTGAAGCTAAAATGCTTAATTCCTTTTCTACGGGGCTTCCTTTAATCTTCTCTTTAAATATCTGAATATTATTGTCAATTTCTTGGCCGTTGAAATCTATAAAGTTTCCTTTAAATGCTTCTACACCATTAAGTTGTCTGTATTGTAACCCATTCAATATACTATATACTAATTTAACTGACATGTCAGAGTTTTTTGGATCTTTACTTGTGTTAAAAAGTGTATATTGAAGTTCAGGTTTATAAGTATTAAAGAAAATATTTTGTGCCTTATCCTTACTTATAATTCCACTAGATGAAGGTACATTTAAGCCTTGAGTCCACCTACTGTCTATGTTGGTTATTTCACCTGTAATTGAATTAATATTTATGTTAATAGCATCATTCTGATAGGATATTCCATTTATTAATCTATTAAAATTAAATCCATAGAAACTATCTACCTGTGGTACATTATTATAATATAAAGTACGCTTAATATATGTTTGTTTAGTATTTATATCCCTAACCTTATCTGGAAAATACTTTTTAATTGTTTCTATAGCTTTACCATATGCCTGTTCAAAGGTAAGCTTTGGTTTAGTATTATTGTCAGTTGTGTTAAATTTGTCAATAGGATTAAATTTGCTTATTGATACAAGCTGACCTGTTGAAGAATCTATGGTTATCTGTCCTTCCTCTCTAAGGCTATTATTTGAATCTTTTTTTACAAAATGTCCTGACCAGCAAGAGATTCCAACTCCAAATTCATTATTGCTGTCTTGATAGTTTGTTGAGTCAATAGTATATCTATCTCCGTATATTTCTTTAACTAGTGTTTTCATTATTGCTTCTGCAGAGTCGCTGGTTAACTCTTTGTTTAATTTTTGTGCTGGCTTATAGCTGCCTATAAAGGATTTCTTCTGACTTTCATCTAAATCAGTTATCTTCTTGTCCAGTGCGCTAGTGTTATCATAGTCCGACATGTTACCTTCTCTTGCATCAACAGTGACCCCATTTGACATATCAGGCATGTATCCAATCTTTATATCTTTTGTTTTGTTATCGTATCTATATTCATCTCTATATGGTACATATTTAAGTTCAAGATCTAAGTTATCCTTAAATATTTCAGCTGCTTTTTCTTGTGATATAATACCATCTTTTGAAGGAAGTTTAGTATCACTCCACCTAAAACCATAAGAGCGTATTTTTCCAGTGATGCTGTCAACGGCTATGTTTAAATAGTTTCCTAAGAAAGGGATACCATTTACCATTCTGACGTAGTTAAAATTATATGCTGTTGGATCTCCATAGGATTTATAATTAATTTTATCATTATTTGCTAATTTACACTGTGAAAATTCTTGTGGATTTATTTTATTTAAGAACTTTGTTGCTGCTTCTTTTGCTTCATCTTCTGTTAAATTCGCAATTCCAGGAACCTGTCCAGGTAAATATGTCATTACATCTGCATTAACAACTTTACCAGTAGAAGCATCTACCGAAACATTAATATTTACATCTTTCTTTTCTTCATGAGAATTCCAGTTTATCTGCCAAAGGTAGCTTTGGTTATTAGGTACTATAGACTGATAATCAGGTGTAAAACTAACATTAGTTTGATATTTTCCTTCATCAATGTTAACTTGAAAATAATCTCTTAAGGTTTTTTTAGCAATATTTTTTGCTTCATCTTTTGAAATCTTAGAACTTGCTTCACTTATGGCATTAACTGTAGTAGTGTTGTAATTAGACACACCACTTACTGGTTTTATTAGTTCTTTTGAGTAAGTTGGTGATGTTACACTAAGCGAAATCACTGTAGTTAAAATAATAGAAAATGTCTTTTTACTTATCATAGTTATCCCCCTTTTTAATCACATCTTTATATAGAATTAGGAACCTCTTTACACTATATTAGACGGTATATAATTACTAATTGCTCCAAAATTAAGAAAAAGTTTTTCATTATTTTACCAAGTTGCTTTTTAGAAGAAAAGTAAAACAAACAGGCTTTCATATTGAAGAAAACTTTTTGAATTTTTCAGAAAAATATATTTGCTAAACAGTTAAAATAATGTTATAATAACTGATATATTATTAAAAAAGTATAATATATTTAATAATATATCAATTAAACACAAGATGTATTCAAAACACACTAAATTTATATGTAGGAGGTAATATTATGAGTTATATTCAAATGAGCGACGAAGCATACGAGGAGTTTAAAGCTTTTTTAGATAGTACTAATATCGATAATTATGACTTAAAAGTAATATACATGGGAAGAAACTGTAGTGGAGCAACATTTAACCTTGATACTTCAGGATATGAACCAAATGATATTGTAGAACAGGTTAAGGATATTAAATTCTTTATGTCAGAAGAGTTATTAGAAGAATATGGTGGATTCATAATTCTATCTAATAATGAAAATAAGGGACAAGGTCTTGAGTTTAAGCCTGTTAATCTGATAAACAATTGTAGTGCTTGTCCTCAGTTAGGATGCTAATTTAATTAACATTAAAGCCTAAGATCTGTAGCTACTATATATAGTAATAATTAATACTTTAAAAAAGACATCTAAATCAAGGATGTCTTTTTTATTTTAAGGTATAAAGATGTTGTGATATAACATAGGAGAAGCTATATATGATAACTATATCTCACCAATGTTATTTTAAATAGCAACAGTAATATACTTCCGCTATACTCTTGCATATATTTGAAATATATGCTTTATAATAAAATATAAGAGCTAATGATGAATTATAAGTAAAAAGTTTAAGTTTCATATAAGCGGAAATTAGCATGATCATATAGGCAGTGTTATGGAAAATTAGGAAAATGCTAAATGGTGAAGAGGTAATTATGACTCACGCCATCTAGCTTCCATTACAGGTGGAGTATAGATTTTCATTTTTTTAATTAACTCTGAAGGGTTGTCTGAAACTAACATAAGCTTCATATGTAATTCATTCATAAAACCTTCAGCACAAGTATTTTGTAACAGCTGTAAAAGAGGATCAAAAAAGTTTGATATGTTTAATATGCCAATAGGTTTTTTATGAATACCTATTCGAGCCCAGCTAAGTACTTCAAACAATTCCTCAAAAGTTCCAAGACCGCCAGGAAGAGCTATAAATCCATCTGAAAGATCTGCCATTGTTTGTTTTCTCTCATGCATATTTTTAACTTCAATAAGTTTAGTTAAACCATTATGAACGGTTTCCGCAGAAAGAAGCCCGCTGGGCATGACCCCAGTAACTTTTCCATTATTTTTCAAAACCTCATTGGATACTTCACCCATAAGTCCTACTTGTGAACCACCATATACTAGTTCAATTTCATTGTCAGCTAACTCTTTTCCAAGTAATCTGGCGATTTCTTTATATTCTTTACGTGAACCAAGACCAGATCCACAGTATACACATATTCTTTTCATATGTAGTACCTCCCTCTATAATCTTTAAATTTCTTTAATATATTTACTTATTCTTAATATTAAAGATTATAATATACTACTATATTATAACATAACAGTTGGTATATATTTTTTTAAAAGTAGTTATTAATAAAATTACAAAAGCTAAATTAAATGGTTCTGAAAAAGACGTATTCAATAGTCTTTAAGCTATGTTTACTGTAGCTGAGAAAAATAGTGGAGAAGTAAATATGATATAATATAATTATAAATATTACAAATTATTGGATAGTATTTAATGAAAAAATTTTAACATAGATAACACAGATGAATTAAAAGAAGAAATAAGTACCAATTTATTAGAATATGATATAATCTATATAAAGGAAACTTGAATTAGATATAAGTATTAGAGAGGGTAGTGGTGGGATAAATTAAAATAATTAACTTTAGGAGTTGAAGAAATGTATATAGTATTTGGTAATACAATTGTAGATAGCAAAGAAATGAAAGAAACAATTGAAAATAATTCAGAGTTTAAAGTAGTTAAAGATATGAGCAAAGGTTCAAAACGAGAAGATATATTAGCTTTTAATTTAAGTGTAGATATAAACACTTTAAACGATCTAATGGAAGAAGAGTATAATGTAAATGAGTTAACTGAAGATGAACTGTTTGAAGAATATCTTACATTATCAGAAGAATTTGCAACTGATATTGAAGAATATATTCCAGAAGAAGCTATTTTAGATATTAGAGCTTATAAGTGGGATCAATCAGATAATGACATAAAATTAGTAATGGCTATAGCTCATAAAGATGTGGGTGAACCAAAATTAAGAGATGTTATGAAGAGACTTATAACACAAGTAGAATAGTTAACTCCATAGATCTGGAACTTTTAAATTTAAAAGTTTGGTACTTATACTTATAGGGATAACAAAAGCATTTATATAAAATAGCAAAGAATAAAGGGAAATAACCCAAAAAAGCCAATGCTTAAAATTAAGCATTGGCTTCAAACTTACAAAACCATATCCGAAATACCGGTACTCTAATTTTGACACCTATCTCTCGATAGGGGGGTGTCTTCAAAGATAAATCTATCGCCCTCAATGCCGTAAAAGGACTCACAGGAAGGTACATATCATCATCTAAATATTAGACTCCCAAAGCTTAAATGTAGGTTCAAAATAAGAGCTTAACGAGTATTTCAGAAATTATACTCTATGTATAGATTGAACTTTTACTAGGAATAGCTGTTCACAAAAGTTGTTCTTAGCATTTCCTGAAACTATAATAACATATTTAGTTTAACAGTACAAGTACTCGGCATGTGGTAAGTTTTTCCTAATATAGATAGAGTAATTAGAAGATTTTATTCTAATATACTATTAATCTATGTTAATTATGGTAAAATAATGAATTGTAATTTTTTTAATTAAGTATGTAAACTTTAACGGATCTTCTTCCCCAGCTCTGTGCCTCAGATTCTGATTGGAAAAACACATCTATTATGTTTCCTTGAATAGCTCCACCAATATCTTCTGCAATAGCATATCCATATCCATCTACATAAACTCTAGACCCTAGTGGTATAACCCTAGGATCTACAGCTATAGTACTATAGCCACCCACATCTCTCTTTGTTTCAGCACCTGATGCCGTAATACCATTACCTGAATATGCAGTTGCTTCCATGTTCATTACCTGTGAGTATGAAAGGGATTTTGACATACCACGAGATAAGCTGCCACCTTTAAGACTTTTATTATTAGAAGCATCCGCAGCTTCCATGGCTATTAACTGTTTTTCTTTTTCAGTTGCTTTAGCAAGCAGATTCTTTTGTTCTTTTATATCTTTACTCAACTTCAACAATGTACTTTCATTACTGGTCTTTAAAGCCGCCAATTTATTATTCTCATAATTTAAAGCTTCCTTCTGCCTTGCAATGGCTTGCTTTTCTTCTTTTAGCTTATTTATAATCTGGTTATCAAAGCCTATTACTTTTGTAACCAAGTCTAATCTTGAAACAAAATCACTTAAACTATTTGAGGCTAAAAGCACTTGAAGGTAGCTATCAGTACCGCTTATATACATAGCTCGTACTCTTTTTCCAAACAAATCTTCCTGAGCTTTTGATTTGTTTTCAGCAGCTTCTAATTTTAGTTGTGTGTTTTTAATATCTTGAGCAATCTTATTCATGTCTTTTTTATTATTATCAACTTTCTTTATTACCTCATTAATTTGCTTGTCTAATTCTTGAACCTTTGCTTGTAAATCTTTTTTGTTATCCTGAGTTTGTTTTAATGCATCTGATGTACTAGTGCTTGGTGCAGCAAAAACATTAATACTTATAGCTGCAGTTAACACTAAAGTCATAATAACGGATAACGTTCTAGTATTCAATTTGTCATCCTCCTCTTTATATCAAGTTATTTTTATATTATAAGCTTGTTAATATTCCTTATTATATCATTAAATGAAGTTTCCATCAAACCCAGGAATTCCCTTATGGTATTACATAGGGGGGGGATGTGTTAGACTTTGGGTTGAATACCTATATAGACTTGTAGTTAAAAATTAAATTTTTACAGTACTTTGAATAATTTGGAAGCGGTGAAAAGACTTACATCCATTGTTTTAAAGCAATAATTCTTAATATAGAATTAAATAAGTACACATTAATTATAAATATTAATGAAATTTTAAAGAAGGAAAAAAAAAAGTTTTGTAGAATTATTAAAACATGTAAATATTATGAATTTTTTTAAAAGGGGTGAGTGTTATGAGGGGAGAAATTAAAGTTCATGAAAAAAATATGAGTAACAAAAATAAGAGTATGAAAGATTATAAAATTAAATCTTTACAAGACAAACTCTTTATATCGGATTATGATATTCACCTTTTTCATGAAGGAACCCATTATAAGTGCTATAAGTTCATGGGAGCGCATCATGTAAAAGAAGATGAAAGGTGGGGCGTAAGATTTACTACCTGGGCTCCAAGGGCTTTAGAGGTAAGGGTAGTAGGAGAGTTTAGTGACTGGGAATCTAAAAAAGAATACTCTTTTGTAAAATTGACTGATGAGGGTTTATGGAGTTTATTTATTCCAGGGCTAGAAGAAGAATTTATCTATAAATATGAAATAACTCAAAAGGATGGTAAGAAGGTTTTGAAGGCTGATCCTTACGGAGTTTATAGTGAAAAGAGACCTAACACTGCTTCTTATTGTATAAAAGAAAAAAGCTTTCAATGGGAAGATAAAAAGTGGTTAGATCATAGAAATTCTCAAAATGTATACGAAAGCCCAATAAATATTTATGAGATACACCTAGGGTCTTGGAGAAGAGATGAAGGGGGAGAATTTTCAAATTACAGGAAAATATCGGAAGAATTGGTGGATTATGTGAAGGATATGGGCTATACTCATGTGGAAATAATGCCTATAATGGAGCATCCTTTAGATGACTCATGGGGCTATCAGCTCACTGGATATTATGCTGTTACTAGTAGATATGGTAACATAGATGATTTTAAATACTTGGTAAATACTCTTCACAAAGCAGGTATAGGAGTTATACTTGACTGGGTTCCAGGCCATTTTTGTAAAGATGAACATGGACTTTATAGGTTTGATGGTACACCTACCTATGAGTATGAGGATATAAATAAATCAGAAAATAAGGGTTGGGGAGCAGCAAATTTTGATTTAGGAAGACCAGAAGTGAAAAACTTCCTTATAGCAAATGCACTATTTTGGTTTAGAGAATATCATATTGATGGACTAAGAATAGACGCAGTATCAAACATGCTTTATCTAGATTATGATAGAAGACACGGAGAATGGACTCCAAATAAAAACGGAGGTCATGAAAATCTCGAAGCTATAGAATTTTTTAAAGAATTAAATGAGGCCTTATTTGAGGAATTTCCAAAGATATTAATGATTGCAGAAGAGTCTACTTCATGGCCTATGATAAGTAGACCTACAAACATAGGAGGGCTAGGCTTCAATTTTAAATGGAATATGGGCTGGATGAACGATATATTGGATTATATAAGTTTAGATCCTATATATAGAAAATATCATCATAATCGCGTAACTTTTTCTATTATGTATAATTACTCAGAAAATTTTATATTACCCCTTTCACATGATGAAGTAGTACATGGAAAAAAATCCCTAATAAACAAAATGTGGGGTGATAACTGGAATAAGCTTGCAGGTGTAAGGTTATTTATGACTTATATGTTCACTCATCCAGGGAAAAAGAGTACTTTTATGGGAACAGAATTTGCTCAATTTATAGAATGGAGGCATTATGAAGAACTAGAGTGGAATCTTATTGAAGATTTTGAAATACACAAAATCACTCAAGGATTTTTTAGAGACTTAAATAATTTTTATAGAAAAGAAAGAGCCCTGTGGTTTTATGATTATGAATTTAAAGGTTTTCAGTGGATTGACGCAAATAACTATAGCCAAAGTATTCTTGCTTTTATGAGAAAAACAGATAAACCAAAGGAAACTTTAATTGTTATATGTAATTTTACACCTATGGTTTATTATGACTATAAAATTGGAGTTCCATACTTAGGAGAATATGAGGAACTTTTAAATACAGATAATAAAAAGTATGGGGGATCAGGACAAATAATGGACACCATACTTTATGCAGAAGATGAGCCTTGGCATAGCGAGCCTTATCACATAAAAATTAAGGTTCCACCTATGGCAGCAGTAATACTTAAGATAAATAAGATTGATGATAAAAAAGGTAAGAACAATATAAAAGTTGTAGAAGGTGTGAAAGGTGAGAATCATACAAAGGAAACAAAGCATATAAAAGCAGCAGGTGAAAAATCTGATATAAAAGATATAAGTCGCATAAGTGAAAGGGGACTTGAATAATGAAGGTTTTATTTGTAGCATCAGAATCAGATCCTTTTATTAAAACAGGAGGGCTAGGAGATGTAGCTTATGCTCTTCCAAAATACCTTAAAACTTTAGGTATAGATGCAAGAATTGTAATACCAAAATATAAAAACATAAAATTAAGTGATAAATGGAATATTAGTTTTAAGAAAAGTTTTACAGTGCCTGTAGGTTGGAGAAACCAATATTGCGGCATATTTCAGAGTGAAGTAGATGGAGTTCAATATTACTTAGTAGATAATGAATACTATTTTTTTAGAGATACCCTTTATGGACATTATGATGATGGAGAGAGGTTTGCATTTTTTGATAGAGCAGTGCTTATGATGTTGAAGGAGGTAGGCTGGAAACCAGATGTTATACACTGCAATGATTGGCATTCAGGTATGATACCAGTATTATATAAGCTTCAATATTCAAAAGATGCTTTTTATAAGGACATAAAAATATTATATAGTATACATAATATTTTGTTCCAGGGGAATTATGATCCGAAGATATTGGGAGAACTCTTTGGTTATAGTGATGAAATATTCAAGAATAAAAGTGTAGAGCTATATGGAGCAGTGAGCTTTATGAAGGGTGGAATAAACTATAGTGATAAGGTATCCACTGTAAGTAGCACTTATGCTGAAGAAATTCAAACCCCTCAGTATGGAGAAAGGCTGGATGGACTTCTACGAAGTAGATCCAGAGATCTTTCAGGTATAGTAAATGGCATAGATTATGATATCTATGACCCGGATAAGGATAGAGCTATATATAAAAACTATAACAAAAATAGATTAAATGATAAGGTTACTAATAAAACCATACTTCAAAAACAATTAGGTCTTAAAGTTAATGAAGAAATTCCAATGCTGGGTATTGTTTCAAGACTTACCTCTCAAAAAGGAATGGATTTAATAAGGCACATAGGTGAAGAACTTCTAAAGAGGGATATACAGTTAGTAGTATTAGGTACTGGAGATACTGAGTATCAAGAATACTTTAAATACCTTCATGGAAAGTATCCAGAAAAGGTATCAGCAAATATATATTTTGATAATACTTTAGCTCATAGAATATATGCGGCTTCAGATATATTCTTGATGCCATCTCTATTTGAGCCTTGTGGCTTAGGTCAACTTATAGCTTTAAGATATGGATCTATACCTATAGTAAGAGAAACAGGCGGACTTAAAGATACTATAAAATCATATAACAAATTTACTGGAGAAGGTAATGGTTTTAGCTTTACTTACTACAATGCATATGACCTACTTTATGTTATAGACCTAGCCCTTCAATATTATAAAGATAAAAAGCTTTGGAAAGGTATAATGCTTCAAGCTTTGGACAGTGATAACAGCTGGAATAAATCCTCTAAGACGTATAAAGAACTTTACGAAAGTATGTTTTAACCTGGAGTAACATTTTCATAGTAGGAGGAATCTATATGTTAAAGACAGATAAAGAAACCTTTAAAAAAGCCTATGAAGAAAAATTTATAGAGATTCACGGGAAGGATCTATCAGAGGGAACAGACTATAATAAATATGAGGCTTTGGCAAGCCTTGTGAGAGACTATGTAGTTAAAACCTGGATTAATACTAATAAAAGTTATAACTCTACAGGGGAAAAACAGGTTTATTATTTTTCTATGGAGTTCTTGCTTGGAAGATTACTAGGGAATACCTTGATTAACTTAGGTATAAGAGACATATGTAAAGAAGCCCTTAATGACTTTAACATAGACCTTGATAGTTTAGAGGCTTTAGAAGAAGATCAGGGACTGGGCAATGGTGGTTTAGGCAGATTAGCAGCTTGCTTTTTAGATTCCATGGCCTCCTTGAATATACCAGGACATGGCTGCGGTATAAGATATAAATATGGATTTTTTGATCAAAAAATAATAAATGGAGCCCAAGTAGAGGCTCCAGATGATTGGTTAAAGAATGTTAATGTATGGGAGATAAAAAAGCCAGATAAGGCTCAAGTAGTTAAATTTGGTGGTGAAGTAAATGTGAGCAATGTGGATGGAAATATAAAGTTTACTCATACCAAATATGAACCAGTTTTAGCAGTTCCTTATGATATTCCTATAATAGGCTATAAAAATCATGTGGTTAACACTTTAAGGCTTTGGAGTGCAGAACCTCTACATGATGAATTTGACTTTTCCTCCTTTAGTAGAGGGGAATACTTAAAGGCCATAGAATACAAGAATTCTATAGAGGCTATATCACAGATTTTATATCCTGATGATAGTTTCTATGAAGGGAAAATGCTTAGGTTAAAGCAGCAATATTTTTTTGTATCCTCAGGGGTTCAAAGTATCATAAAACATTTTAAGACTCATGGAAAAAATTTAAGGGAATTAGATGAAAAGATAGCTATACACATAAACGATACCCATCCTACTTTAGCCATCCCTGAGCTTATGAGAATTCTCATGGATGAAGAGGGGTTTGGCTGGGATGAAGCTTGGAGAATGACTACAAATATAATATCCTATACAAATCATACTATATTATCAGAAGCTTTAGAAAAATGGCCTATAGAACTGTTTAAAAATTTATTACCTAGAATTTATATGATAGTTGAAGAAATAAACAAGAGATTTTGTGAAGAGCTGTGGAATAAATATACTGGACAATGGGATAAAATTAGCAAAATGGCCATAATAGGCCATGGATATGTAAGAATGGCTCATTTAGCTATAGTAGGAAGTCACAGCGTAAATGGTGTAGCTAAGCTTCATACAGAGATACTTAAAAAACAAGAAATGGCTGATTTTTATTATTTCTATCCCAAAAAGTTCAACAATAAAACTAACGGCATAACTCATAGAAGATGGCTTATGAAGGCAAATCCACAACTTACAGATTTTCTTAGAGAAACTATAGGAGATAGTTTTATAAAACACCCTACGGATATGGAGACATTTAAAGCTTATGCCAATGACAACACAGTTCAAGAGAGATTACAAGGTATAAAGCTTTATAATAAAAATAAACTTGCAGAATATTTAAGAATTCACCAAGGTATTTCTGTAAACCCAAATTCTTTATTTGATGTTCATGTGAAAAGAATACATGCTTACAAAAGGCAACTTTTGAATTGCTTAAGAATAATGGAACTTTATAGAAGACTTACAGAAAATCCTAATTTAGATATAGTTCCTAGAACCTTTATTTTTGCAGGTAAGGCAGCACCAGGCTACTATCTTGCTAAAAGGACCATCGAACTTATAAGTGCAGTAGCTAATAAAATAAATAATGACCCAAAAGTAAATGAAAAAATAAAGGTATTGTTCCTAGAAAATTATAGGGTTTCCTTAGCTGAAGCTATAATTCCAGCCGCAGATTTAAGTGAGCAAATATCTACCACCACTAAGGAAGCTTCAGGCACAAGTAATATGAAATTCATGATGAATGGAGCTGTTACTATAGCTACATTAGATGGGGCTAATGTAGAAATAAGAGATGAAGTTGGAGATGAAAATATAATTATTTTCGGTTTAACAAAAAGAGAAGTTCTAGATTTTTATCAAAAGGGAGGCTACTCTGCCTTAGACATGATTAATAAGGACTATAGAATAAAGCAGGTTACAGAAGATATAATAAATGGATTTTATTGTGATGATAAAGAAAGGTTTAGAGTAGTTTATGAACATCTAGTTAACTATAATGATGAATTTTTTGTATTGAAGGATTTTGATTCCTACCTAAAAGCACAGAATAAGGTAGATGACTTGTATAGAGATTTTTCAAAGTGGCAATCTATGTGTGCTGTTAACATAGCACATTCAGGTATATTCTCCAGCGATAGAACTATACAAGAATATGCTGCAGGGATATGGGGATCAGGATATTTATATAAAAATCTTTAATTGAATTCTAAATTATTCTTGGAAAAAAAAGATTAAAAAGTCATTTGAAGTAATAATCTTAAGAAAGAATGTATATATATATATAGTAGAAAAATTTCATAAAGTTAAAACAGTTCTTTCATATTCTGATGGAACTAAAGAAAATATATAAAGTAAAACTGAATTAGAAATCAACAAAGGTTTACGAGGAGAGGGTGTGCTGTATGTTAAAAAAAGAAATGGTGGCAATGATATTGGCTGGAGGCCAGGGTTCAAGATTGGGGATACTTACAAAAAGGCTTGCAAAGCCTGCGGTTCCTTTTGGGGGAAGATATAGAATAATTGATTTTACTTTAAGTAATTGTTCTAACTCAGGTATTGATACTGTAGGAGTGTTAACACAGTACAAACCTTTAGTGCTTAACTCTCATATAGGCATAGGAAGTCCTTGGGATCTTGATAGAAGAAATGGAGGAGTATATGTTTTACCACCTTACCAAGAAGAAAGCGGTGGAAGCTGGTATAAAGGCACTGCAGATGCTATATTCCAAAACATTTCTTTTATAGATAACTACAATCCAGAATATGTGTTAATACTGTCCGGAGATCACATTTATAAAATGGATTATGAAAATATGCTAAGTTACCACAAAGAAAAGAATGCAGATGCAACTATAGCAGTTATAGATGTATCTTTAGAAGAAGCCAGCAGATTTGGAATTATGAATACTAATGAAGATGGATCTATATATGAATTTGAAGAAAAACCTAAAAAACCTAAGAGCACAAAGGCATCTATGGGAATTTATATATTTAACTGGAAGCTTTTAAGGAGATTTTTAAAAGAAGATCAAGGTGATAAAGAATCTAGTAACGACTTTGGAAAAAATATAATACCTAAAATGCTGGAGGAAGGTATTAGCATGTATGCCTATGCTTTTCAAGGTTATTGGAAAGATGTAGGTACTGTAGAAAGTCTATGGGAAGCAAACATGGACTTGCTTAGAGAGGATAACGAACTAAATATACAAGATAGAAATTGGAGAATATATTCCCAAAATCACGTTAGACCTGCACAATATATAGGACCTAATGCAAAAATTAAAAATAGTCTTTCTGTAGATGGTTGCGAAATTTATGGAGAAGTAGATAACTCTGTATTATTTCAAGGGGTTACCATAGGTAAAAATTCTAAAGTAATGAACTCTATAATAATGCCAGATACCAAGATTGAAGATAATGTAATAATAAATAAGGCGATTATAGGAAGTAATGCAGTTATAGGCAGTGGTGCAATTGTTGGAGATGGTAAAAAAATTACAGTAATAGGCAGCAGTGAAGATATAAAAGTAGAATCAATAGTTGTAAATGAATAAACTTTATGGGGTTATTATAGGAGGATTAATATGTTAAAAAGTTGCTTAGGTATAATTAATTTAGATGAAAATGAAGATAAAATAAGAGAGCTTACAAGAAATAGACCCTTGGCGTCTATTCCTATAGCAGGAAGATATAGAGTCATAGATTTTATGTTATCAAATCTAGCTAATGCAGGTATTCAGAATATAGGTATATTTTGCAAAATGCAATCTAGATCTTTAATGGAACATTTGAACAATGGGCGTCCTTGGGGGTTAAATAGAAAAACCAATGCACTTAGATTTTTTAATTTTACTATTACAGATCCTTATATAGATGATATAACTAATTTTGCAAATAATATAGAATATTTATATAGAGCTACACAAAAATATGTTATATTTGCTCCTTCCTATATGATATGTAACATAGATTTTAGAGAGATTTTAAAGAAGCACATAGAATCAGGCAGCAATATAACTATGGTGTATAAAAAAGTTGACAATGCGGAAGAGAATTTTTACGGCTGCGATGCTTTAAACATAGATGAAAATGGAACTGTACTAGGTGTTGGTAAAAATGTAGGTAATAAGAAAAATGCTAATATTGGCATGGGCATATATATAATGAAAAAAGAGCTTTTAATTCATATAATTAATGAGTGTGTAAGTACAGGCTGCTATAAAAAAGTAAAATCCTATATATATAATTCTTTAGATAAGTTAAAGGTGAGAAGTCATGAATTCAATGGATACTTAGCTTGCTTAAATTCTTTGAAGTCCTATTATAAAGCAAGTATGGATCTTTTGGATAACAATATAAATAAGGAGCTTTTCTCTCAAGAAAGACCTTTATATACAAGAAATAATGATGAAGCTCCAGCAAAATATAGTAACGATTGTGTTGTTAAGAACTCTATTGTAGCTAATGGCTGCTCAATTGAAGGAACTGTAGAAAATAGTATAATTTTTAGAAAAGTTAAGGTTTCTAAAGGAGCTGTACTTAAAAATTGTGTAATTCTTCAAAATTGCATAATAGGAGAAAATGCAAAGCTCTATAACATAATAACTGATAAGTATGTAAATATAGGTTACAATAAAGAACTTAGAGGTGATATAACTACGCCTCTAGTAGTAGAGAAGAATATTAATATGAATGGTTCTTTATCTTTAGTACAGAATCTATAAAGGAATAGATTTAGTTTTTGGACATAAAGTGAAACTTGAATTAGAATGTATTAAGAAACTATTTATTATAAAAAGGACAGGCATTAAGTATGGCTGTCCTAATATTATTTTTTACCTGAAAACTATTCAAATATCACTTCCTAATTGTAGTATATCCCTCCATTGAGTTAAAGCCATACTTAATTTATAATAATCTATATAATTATTTATTGAGGTGCAACAAATGAATAAAACAATTGGAATACTAGCCCATGTAGATGCTGGAAAGACTACCTTTGCTGAGCAAATCCTGTATCATACAAAAAGTATTAAAAATAGAGGTAGAGTTGATCATAAGAATTCTTTTTTAGATAATCATAATATAGAGAAGGAAAGAGGAATTACAGTATTTTCAGAGCAAGGTATTTTTGAGTATAATTCTTCAACCTATTATTTAATAGATACTCCTGGACATGTAGATTTTTCACCAGAAATGGAGAGAGCTATTCAAGTAATGGATTATGCTATTGTTATAATAAGTGGAGTTGAAGGGGTTCAAGGACAAACAGAACTGGTATGGCAGTTGCTTAGAAAACATCAGGTGCCAACATTTTTCTTTATTAATAAAACGGATAGAACTGGTGCGGATGTACAAGCTGTTCTTGAAGAAATTCGATGGAATTTAACTAAAGATGTTTGTTTTATTACAGAGTCCTTTAATGTAGGAGAAATAGTTGGTGAGCTTATAGAGTTTATTGCAGAACGTGATGATGTGCTTTTTGAAAAATACTTAGAACAAGGCTATGAAAAAGATTTATGGCTGAATTCTATGAAAAAAATGATTAAAGAAAATAAAATCTTTCCATGTGTAAGTGGTTCAGCACTGCAGGATGTTGGTATAGAAAGCTTTTTAGAAAAATTAGATATGTTAACTTTTACGGAATATTGTGATGACGAAGAATTTAGCGGGCTAATATACAAAATACGTCATAATGAACAAGGAAACAGATTAACTTATATAAAGGCACTGAGTGGTACTTTAAAAGTTAGAGAAGAGCTTCCTGAGAAAGTTAGTCAAATAAGAATTTACAATGGAAGTAAATTTAATACAGTAGATAAGGTTTCAGCGGGGCAGCTTTTCGCAGTGACAGGGTTATCAAGTTCAACTATAGGACATGGAATTGGAGCATTAAAAGAAAACATTGATTATGAAATGGTTCCAACATTAAAATCAAAAGTCATATTTGATAACAACTTAAATGTAAAAGATGTGTTGAGCTATTTTAAGATTTTAGAAGCAGAAGATCCTGCTCTAAATATAGTTTGGGATGAAAGACTACATGAAATACAGGTTCATATTATGGGAACTATTCAACTAGAAGTTTTAAAGCAGTTAGTGGAAGAAAGGTTTAACTTATGGGTAGACTTTGGTCCCTGTGAAATTCTTTATAAAGAGACTATTTTATCAGAAGCAAATGGGTGCGGGCATTTTGAACCCTTAGGACATTATGCTGAGGTACATATTAAATTAGAACCAGCGGAAAGGAATAGTGGAATTATATTTCATAATATATGTCACACTGATGATCTAACCGTTGGAAATCAGAATTTAATTCGTACGCACATTTATGAAAGAGAGCATCATGGTATATTAACAGGCTCACCTATAACAGATTTAAATATAACTTTGTTAACTGGAAGAGCACACAATAAACATACCAGTGGAGGGGATTTTAGAGAAGCCACCTTTAGAGCCTTAAGGCAAGGATTAGAAAATGCAAAAAATGTGTTATTAGAACCATATTATCGCTTTAAAATGGAAGTAGATATAGATTGTATGGGAAGAGTTTTAAGTGATATACAAAAATTAAATGGTTCTTTTGACCCTCCACAGACATGGCATAATAAAGCTATTATAACTGGAAGAGGACCTGTGGATACATTCATGAACTATAGTATGGAATTTACATCCATAACAAAAGGCAAAGGAAAAATTAATTTTATTTTTGAAGGATATGATATTTGCCATAATGAAGAAGAAGTAATTAAAAGAATAGGCTATGATAAAAATGCTGACATTGAGTATACATCTACCTCGATTTTTTGTTCAAAAGGGCAAGCATTTTTAGTAAATGGAACTGAGGCTAAAGCTTATATGCATTGTTTAAAGTAATTTTGAATAATGCTAAGAGTTTGTAACCCGATATAGATAAACATGCCCGAAATTTAACTTATACTCCAGAATATGATGCCAAACTTCGGCACGTTAAAAACTTTTAATTAGTCTAAAGTTCGTGTTTATGAAAATCTAAGAACCTTTGATAAACTCGTACCTCAAACATATCAAAGTTCCCAAGATTTTCAAAAACACTTCACTAAGACTAATAAAAAGTTTTTAAAAGTGCCATCAGTCTTGGCATCATATTCCTACGTATAAGTTAAATTTAATATGTGGGTATCTATATAAATCAGTAATGGATTTTTGAAAATTGCTGGGTGCATTTAATTTAAGTGAAGAAAAATATGGAAAGCTACATTGCGTAGAAGCCTTAGAAGCTCTTAACGCAGTGAAGATAGGGCAAATCATTGTTTGAGTGCAGCGAGTTTGATTTGACCCTGAGCAAGTTTTAGAGCTTCTTAGGATTTGAAGCACGTAGCTGGAATATATTTCTTCACTTAAATTAAATGCACCTAAAATTGTTAAGGTAGCTTGACGTTTTAAAATATATAGATTAAAATATAAGTATTTGTATTCCTACAGCTGCTAAAATAAGAAAAAGCTGTGAGAATACTGAAACCACTAGTATAAAGAGAAAAATTTGCTACATAGAAAAGTTGGAATATTAAGTTTAATTTCCAAAAATACAATTAAAATGGAGGTATATAAGAAAATGAAAATTGCTGTTGCAAGTGATCATGCTGGATTTTCTTTGAAAGAAGAGGTAAAGGCATTATTAGAAAAAGAAGGACATGAGGTTTTAGATTTTGGAACTAACAGTGAAGAGGCTTGTGATTTGCCAGATTTTATTTATCCTGCATCATTAGCTGTTGCAGAAGGCAAAGCTGATCGTGGAATTTTTATTGACGGAGTAGGATATGGTAGTGCTTTAATTGCAAACAAGATACATGGTTTATATGCGGCAGTTTGCCAAGATCCATTCTGTGCACAATTAGCACGTTCACACTCTAATACTAACGTTCTTTGTATTGGGGCGAAAATAATTGGTTCAGCAATAGCTGTTGAAATTATAAAGGTGTGGTTAACTACGGAGTTCCTTGGTGATATTGAAAAATATAAGAAACGTGTTGACAAGGTAGTTGAAATCTCTGAAAAGCATTTGAAAAAGCTATCTGAAATTTAAGATATATTATAGGGTGACGCAGTGGAAATTTAACTTATACTCCGAGATATATTACCATACTTCGTCACGTTAAATATTTTAAATTAGTCTAAAGCTCCAATTTGAGAAAAACCTAAGAACTTTGATAAACTCGCTATGCTCAAACAATCTAAAGTTCTAAGGTTTTTCTCAAATTCTCGCTAAGACTAATTAAAAAATATTTAAATGTGACTTCAGTATTGGTAATATATCTCTACGTATAAGTTAAATTTCTATTGTGCGACCCTATAAGTAATTGTATTTACGAACTAAATACAAGATAAATGATAGCTAAAAGAAAGTGTGGTGTTACCACGCTTTTTTGCTATTGAATAAAAAATACTATTTTGTTATAATTTAAGTATGTTTTTCTAATGTTCGAATCCTAAGTATTGTGTTAATATTCGAATACTAATTATTTTGATAATGGAGATGAATTGTTTTATGTTTTCTGAATTGTTTAATTATGTTATGGAGGACTTCTTATCAGCTTTTTTTATATTTTTAATAGTTCTCATAGTTATTCCAGTATTCATTTATTCTCTAGGATATATGAAGGAATATAAAAAGAGTTACTCAATAAAGTACTTTTGGCTATTGTTTGTTCTGTTTATTGTTTCCATGGTAGGTGTTGTACTTGCCAGGGATAGTATGGTATTCATGGTGTTTTGGGAGGCTATGTCCATATCCTCATTTTTTCTTGTTATATATGAACATGAAAATAGGGAAAATTTAAAGTCAGGAATAAATTACTTTGTAATGACACATATAAGCGGATTGTTTTTAATGCTTATGTTTGCATACATATATAAATTTACAGGAAGTACGGATTTTATAGAGATCATCAACTCACAAAATTCAATTCAAAGCAAAGGTCTTATCTTTATGCTTGCACTTATAGGTTTTGGTGCAAAGGCAGGGCTTTTGCCTCTTCATGCATGGCTTCCAAAGGCACATCCATGTGCACCATCAAATGTTTCTGCTCTAATGTCTGGAGTTATGCTTAAGGTTGCAGTATACGGCTTTATTAGAGTAGTTTTCATTCTTTTAGGTGAAGTTTCTTATAAGTATGGTTTTGTAGTTTTAGTTTTAGGAACCATTACAGCAATATACACCATAGTAAATTCTCTTCTTCAAAGTGATATAAAAAAACTTCTTGCTTATTCAAGCAGTGAAAATATAGGAGTAATATTTGCTGTAATTGGACTAGCCTTGATTTTAAATAATTTAAAACTGTATGAGTTATCAATACTAGCGTTAACTGCAGGGATTTTTCATGTACTAAATCATGGGATCTTCAAAAGTCTATTATTTACTGGAGCAGGAAGTATTCTGTATGCTGCAGGAGCAAAGAACATGAACGAGCTAGGTGGGCTTTATAGAAAAATGAAGTTTACAACAATTTGTGTATTTATTGGAACTGCAGCAATATCTGCTGTGCCGCCACTAAATGGTTTTGCTAGTGAAAGCTTAATATTAATATCCTTTATTAAGGCATCATACGTATTAAATAGCAAGAAATTGTTATTATCTATTATTTTATGTGGTATTATACTTGCCTTAGTTGCAGGAACAGCAATGTTTTCTTCTGTTAAAGCCTTTGGAATAACATATCTTGGTGAGCCAAGAAGTGAAAAGGCAGTACGTATTCATGAAATACCACTATCAATGAAAATAGGTATGGGAGTTTTATCATTATATTCAATTGTTTTTGGTGTGTTTTCACCCTTTGTTATAAGCAGAATGTCTCAGGGACTATCCAATACTTTAATAAAAAAACAATACATAGTAGAGGCTTTTGGATATGAAGTTACTATTGTTGCACTTTTATTAACTTTAATAATAGTTTTAATATTATTGGTTTCAAAGATATTAGATAAAGATAAAAATATGAAGGTTTATGAAACCTGGGGTTGTGGCTTTAATAGGTTTAAACCTAATATGCAGTACTCTGGAGATGGCTATAGTCAGCCTGCAACAAGATACTTTGGAACTTTTGCAGCATACAAAAAGGAAGTTAGTGTTAGAAATGCAATCCTACTAAAGCAGAAAACCCAGGATATTATAGAAAAGTTATTGTATACACCAATAATTAATTTATTTACACTTCTTTCTGATAAGATTGTGAAAATACATTACGGAAAAATACAACTTTATATAACTTATATATTAATAGCACTAGTTGTTTCTATAACACTAGTAATTCAATTTGTTTAGGGAGGTGAACCTATGGTAATGAATTTTATTCAAAGTTTACTTTTAATAGCTGCTGCTCCACTTTTTATTGGAATTCTTAAAAGAATGAAAGCAATAATAAGGGGATATGAAGGAGCACCAATTTGCCAGCCTTACTACAATATAAAAAGACTTTTATCAAAGGAAAGGGTAATATCAAAAACTAGCTCTTTTATAACTACTATAGGACCAACAATTATACTTGCTGCAGCAGTGCTTTCAGCTTTTCTTGTTCCTATTATATGGACACGACCTAAAGCTTTAGTAGGGAATATATTTATTGTAATTTTTATCATGAATATAATTAAATTTATTACTGCACTAATAGGCCTTGACTGTGCAAGTACTTTTGGCGGAATGGGAAGCAGTCGAGAGCTTTTTATATCAATGTTTGCTGAACCCATTGGATTTTTAATGGCTGCATTTTTGTATTTCGAAACAAGGACTTTTAATATATATGAAATTGCATCAATTAACAGCTTAAGTAAAAATTTATCTACACCTCACATTATTGCAGCAGCTGCATTTTTAATATGGGTTGCTGTAGAAAATGCTAGAATGCCTGTGGATAACCCAGAAACCCACTTAGAACTTACAATGATACACGAAGCTATGATACTTGATATATCCGGAAGAGACTTGGCTTATATTGAACTGGCATCTTACATAAAGCTTATTGTGTTTTTAACCATATTTACAAATGCCTTTATTCCTTTTGGTATTGCAACCTCGCTAACTTTCATAGCAATAGTTAAGGCAGCAGCTTTATACGTAATAAAAGTAATAGCAATCTTATTTATTATTGCTATAGTTGAAACTACTATGGCTAAGTTCAGATTATTTAAAGTACCGGAATTACTTGCAGTTTCCTTTTGTTTTGCCTTAACTGCAATATCTATTATTTATTTAAACTAATAAATTATGTTGTTAGTTTAAGTTGTATAAGGAAACTACATTTAAATAGTGATTAATTAAATTATTTAGCAACATATATGACAGGTTTCATCAAGTTTTTGATCTAGACATATAAGATTAGTGGAAGTTTAAATTGAGTAGGAGGCGTTAACATGCTTGAAATACTAGCTGCTGTTATATTAATTTCAGCAATTATAATGGCAGATTTAAGAAGAATAATTCTTTTAATTAAAGGGTTTTTAGTTCAATCTCTAGCAATAGCACTTGTGTGCTTTACACTTGGGTTTTTAACACATGAAAGTCACTACTATTTAATAGGAGTATTGACTTTAGTAGCAAAGGTTATTATGATTCCTTACATTGTTAACAGGTCAGCTAAGGATTTAACTATAAATAGAGAAATGGATCCAATTATAAATGGATATTGGTCAAGCGTTTTAGTTGGAATATTTATTGTCATAACTTATGTTATTTTAGAAAATTTCCATAATGACTTTATTAAAGCTGGATTTGTTCTAATGGTTGTTGGAGCATTGATACTTATTGCGAGGAAAAAAGCAATTATTCAAATGATAGGTTTTTTAACTATGGAAAACGGTCTGGTACTGTTCGAAATATCTATGATTAAAATGACTTTAATTATTGAGATACTTATTGGATTAGAAGTTTTAATTCTTTCCTTAATTATGGCAGTTATGATCTTTTATATAAATAAAACCTTTAACACCGTTAATACTGATTACCTCTCAAATCTAAAGGGATAGGTGGTGATACCATGGAGTTTGTGCTGATATTTTCTATTTTTATTATAATCATGGCTTTATCGATAATGGTAAAAAATATTAAAATAATTTCATATATAAATATTATTGGCTCGGTTATAAACTTTATAATTGTTATTTATTTTATAAATTTATTTAAGCATAAAGATTCAGTTTCTTATTTTAATAATTTAGTATATTTAGATTCATTAAGTATTATTCAGTTGTTTGTTATAGCAACTGTTACATTACTTTCCTCATTATATTCCTATAAGTATATATTAAATGAACTCAATGAGAGACACATATCCGAGAGAAGAGCGAGAATGTATTATTTCCTATTTAATGCCTTTGTAATGTCTATGGTGTTGGTAGGCATAAGTAATAATGTTATGGCAATGTGGATAGGCCTTGAAGGTACAACCATTGCAACTGCTTTTCTAATAGGTTTTAACAAAGATAAGTTAGCTTTAGAGGCTGCATGGAAATATATAGTTATATGTTCAATAGGTTTAGGTATAGGACTTATTGGCATAATACTTTTTATATACTCAGCAGGATTTGGAACATTAGAGGTAAATCTAAATTGGACAAGTCTTCTATATTCCTATGAATCTCTAAATATTTTATACACCAAGATAGCTTTTACTTTAATATTTGTGGGTATTGGGACAAAAGTAGGGTTTGCTCCAATGCATACATGGTTTTCAGATGGGCACAGCGAAGCCCCTTCACCTGTAAGTGCAATGGTGTCAGGCACACTTTTAAATCTAGCATTTTATGTTATTGTTAGATTCTACATAATTGTAAAGAATGTTTCAGGCATAGAGAATTTAAAGTTTTTATTTATAGTCTTTGCTCTTATTTCTTTAATAGTAGCATCCTTTAGTATTCTTAAACAGACAAACTACAAAAGATTTCTTGCCTTTTCATCTATAGAAAATATGGGAATTATAGCTCTTGGCATAGGTTTTGGAGGATATTTGGGTGTGTTTGGAGCAATTTTACATTCAATAATACATTCCTTTGGAAAGACACTTTTATTTTTGACTGCAGGTAACATTCTTTCAGCGCTAAAAACTAAAAGAATAAATAAGGTACATAAATTAATCAAAACAATGCCTAAGAATGCAGTATTCTTAGTTATAGGAATGCTCATTATAACCGGAAGTCCACCTTTTGCATCCTTTTTTAGTGAGTTTAATATTTTGATTGCAGGTGTGCAAAAGGGAAGATATATTTCAATTATAGTTTATTCACTATGTTTAATCTTAGTTTTAGTAGGATTTTTAAATATCTTTATAAAAATGGTTCTTAGAAGTGGAGAAGAAAGTCAATGTGAAAAGATAGTAAAGGATAATGAGAACATATTACCCTTAGCATTATCATTAGTATTTGTGGTTTTTGTTACATTAACATTTAATAACTATCTTTATACCATATTAAATAAGGCAGTATCAATTATAGGTGTTTCATAATATAGATACCCATGCCCGAAATTTAACTTATACTCCGGAATATGCTACCAAACTTCGGCACGTTAAAAACTTTTAATTAGTCTAAAGTTCGTGTTTATGAAAATCTAAGAACCTTTGATAAACTCGTACCTCAAACATATCAAAGCTTCTAAGATTTTCAAAAACACTTCACTAAGACTAATAAAAAAGTTTTTAAAAGTGCCATCAGTTTTGGCATCATATTCCTACGTATAAGTTAAGTTTCAAGCTGTGGGTATCTATAATATAAAAGAAACTTGGTAAACTCGCTTCACTCCTTCGGACCAACTTATCAATTACCATTGATAAGTCGCTGGTAAAAAGCCATTTAGGCTTTTTACCATATCAAGGTTCTAGGATTTTTCTCAAATCCTCGCTAAGACTCATTAAAAAAGTATTTAAATGTACCTTCATAACTGGTAATATACCCCTAAGTTTAAATGGAGTTAAGGAATTGGAAACCTATATGACGAAGTCAAAAGTATGTAAAGTAAAAATAAGTCAGTTGTATTTAAAGGAAGTGAAATAATGAGAATCTATGAGGTTAACAAAGATGTATTAAGCTTAGGCTTTAATGTGAATACTGAAATAAAAAATGAAAATGAGCTGTACATTTATATAAAGAAAGAGGATGTAAAGCATATAGTAGGTATAATGTTTACTAAGTATAAGCTGTATTTTGCAGGGCAATTCTGTATGCATAGGGATAACTTTTTGATAAGCATTATACTTACAAATAGAAAGAAGGGATACTTTGTTGTATTAAGATATGACACGGAAAATGAAATAATTTCCCTTCAGGGACTTGCAAATCAAAGTCATTTATTTGAAAGAGAAATAAAAGATTTATTTGGCCTTGAAATAGTTCAAGGTGAGGACAAAAGACCTTTAGTAAAACATGAAATATGGGAAAAAGATGTATATCCTTTAAGAAAAGACTTTAAATATGGAAGAAAAATTAGGGATTTAAATGAAACTGAAGAGTATAACTTCAAAAAAGTGATTACAGGGGCAGGTTATCAAATAGCTGTGGGACCAGTTCATGCAGGTATTATTGAACCTGGGCATTTTAGGTTTAGTGTTATGGGAGAGCCAATAGAAAATTTAGAGATAAGACTTATGTATAAGCACAGGGGAATTGAAAAAATATGCGAAAATATAGATATAAATAAGTTAAATTTGATATTTGAAAGAGTTGCAGGTGAATCGTCAGCAGCCTATGGAGATGCTTATGCACAGCTTATTGAAAAGATTATGGATTATAGTGTTTCTAGAGAGATAAAAGCTTTGAGAGTTGTACTGTTAGAACTTGAGAGAATATACAATTTTATTAACGATATAGGTGGTATATGTGTGGATATTGGTTTTAGTTATCCGGCAAAGAAATTTGGTTATTTATCAGAAATAATACATCAGCTTTGCCAAAGAATTACAGGAAGTAGATTTTTAAGAAATACAATTATTCCATGCGGTATTAATATAAATTTCACTGAGGAGAATAAAGTTGATATTTTAGAAACACTTAAAACTGTAGAGAAGAGATTTAAGGAAATAGTTGATATAACACTTAACTCAGTATCCTTTTTAGATAGAGTTGAAAACACTGGTATAGTAGAAAATAAAATAGCAAAAAATTTGAATCTCACTGGAGTAGTGGGAAGAGCATGTGGAGTTCACTATGATGTCAGAAGAAGCTTTTCCTATGAAATATATAAGGAATTAAAAAAAGATATAAACTGTAAAGAACTTGGGGGAGTATTTGAAAGATATAACCTTAAGCTTGCAGAAATAAGAGATGCCTTTAAATTTATAAGGCAGGCCTTGGATATTATAAAAGATCACATACACAAAAGTAGGGAAAACATTAGTATTGAAGAAGGAAAAGAAGGCTTTGCAGTACTTGAAACAGTAAAGGGAGAGTTAATAGTATATGGAAAAGTTGGAAAGAACAATAGATTTGAGAGAATTTACTTTAAAACCCCTTCCTTTACTAATTGGAATGGATTAACCTATGCAGTTTTAGGTGAGGTTGTACCTGATTTTCCTCTGTGTAACAAGAGTTTTAATATGTCATATTCTGAAAATGATAGGTAGGTGTGAATATGAAAATTTTAATGGATAGATTTAAATACGGAAATGAAACTATTAAAAATCCTCTTTGTGATAATAGTTATTCTTATGGAAGCATTACTGTTGATGAGAATAAGTGTACAGGCTGTAAGGCGTGTATAAAAGAATGTATAGCAGATGCTATTAAATTTACAGATAAAATAAGTATAGATAACAAAAAGTGTATATATTGCAGGGAATGTGTTGACAGTTGTGATTCAAAGGCGTTAACTATGGGCAATGATTATAAACTTGCCCAAATAGAGACTGAGGGAGATGAACTTAAGAAAAAGATTTATAAAAGGTTTAATAGATCACTTATGTTAAGATCCGTTGATACAGGTTCTTGTAATGCATGTATGCTTGAGCTTTCAGGATCACAGAATAATTACTATTCCTTATCAAGATATGGTGTTAATTTTGCAGCATCTCCAAGACACTGTGATGGAATCGTGGTTACGGGGCCTGTTTCCATTAATATGAAGGAAGCGTTACTTAAAACATATCATGCCATGGCTGAGCCAAGGCTTGTTATTACAGTAGGAAGTTGTGCCTATGATGGCGGAGTATTTAAAGAAGGGTATGGAAATTATGAGAGTCTAAATAAAATAATTCCTGTTGATCTTGTAATTCCGGGATGCCCACCATCACCTCAGGGCATTATTTATGGGATGTTGAAGTTGATGGATAGGATATAGGGATGGAGTTGTAAGGTTTAATATGTAGATATCTATAGATGTTAACAAATTTAAAAGTATAAATGATACCTAGAGTTGTGAAATAGATGGTAAGATAGAAGTTTGAGGGATTTTTTGTTAAGGGGGTTGCACCTTTTCGCAGAAATATATTTTTGCGCGTAAATGATGAGAATTTTGCGTATTTGTAAAAAGTGATTGAAGGAAACAGAGGTATTTTTGTCTAATTACATGGAATTTTGAATTTATGCTAATAATAGTATAACAAATACTTCATGTACAGTTATTTACTATATGAAAAATCAACAATTAATAACTGCTACTAAATTTTTTGATTTTTTAGCTGATATGGGTAATATTTCATATAGCATTTTTTCTAATTCTGAGGTAATATATCTTGATTATTCATAGCTAATTCTCCTTTTTATAAGTTTTGTTTGGGTAACCTAACTTATAAAAAGGAGAATTAGCCTTCCTAAAATAATGGTTTCATCTCATACTTTAGGGCTAATTATATCTTACATAGATATGATAAAAGCTGTTGATGAAGTTGTGGTTTTATCTTTTTATATAATCTGAATATTGTTTTCTTATATCTGATAAGTCTTCCAACTTTTTCAAAGCTGTATTCTCCATTTTTAATGCCACACCTACTATAAGGCAATCTAGCAATGCTAAAGGACTAACCATAGAATGAAATTCCCATAAATCACCTCGATAAGTGTATAGTGATATATCAGCCATTTTCAACATTTCTGACACCATTAAATCTGTAAACAATATGGTTTTATAACCTGCTTTTTTTGAATAATCAAGTACTACCTGAGTTTTCATAAGCATTTTTGAAAATCCAAATACAATCATTATATCATCAGAGGTTATGCTTATAAGGGATTCAAATATACTTGAACTACTTTTTTCAATTTACGCTACAATAACTTTATCGTAACAAAGCTTTAACATTATCTATTTAATATTGAGAATATAACAACAAATGGAGGAAATACAATGCGGAATATATATTTTTCTTCAATACTTCTTTGGAATAAATCTTTGGAAGAAGTAATGGAAATAGCCCATAGTTATGAATATGAAGGAGTTGAAATCTGGGCACAACATTTTTGGTTCAAGAATTCTTCTATAAACAGTATTCTTAATTTGAAAGAAAAATACGGTTTGAAGATTTTATGTCACGGAGCAAGCAATGATATAAACATATGCTCCATAAATGAAGGTATTAGAAAGCAATCCATCAAAGAAATAAAAAAATCAATATTACTTTCAAAACGACTTGAAGCAGAGCATATAACTATACATCCTGGAAGAAAAAGTTTTGCAAGCAGTCATTTTGGGTGGTATAAGGAAGTGCTTTTAAATAGCTTAAATGAAATAACGGAATTTTCATTTAAGAATTCTGTTGAACTTTCTATAGAGCTTATGGAGGTGATTCCTAAAGAGTTTGTAACTACACCTGAAATCATGAATGACATAATTATGAGGCTAAAACATCCCATAAAAACTACATTAGATATAGCACATTTGGAAAAAGAATACCTTTTTGAGCTTTACTTAAAACAGCTTAAAAATATAAATAAAATACATATAAGCGATAGACAAGGAAGTAAATATCATGTCACTTTGGGAAAAGGAGACCTTAATTGTAAAGCTATGATAAAAGAAGTTATAAAGCTTGATTTACCTCTTGTAATAGAGGGATATGATAACAGTGATAACATGCAAAAATTTAAAGAAAATACAGATTTTATTAAAAGCTTACTTTAAAATAATTACTAAAAAAGGAGATGTTTTTATGTCAAAGATATTAAAGAAATTAGTTACAGTTACATCTGCATTAATTATGGTAGCAGGATTAAGTGCTTGTTCAACAAGTCAAAGCTCAAATAGCACATCAGAGGTTTCTTCAGAAAAAATTCAAGGGGCAATAACATTATACACTTCTCAGCCAGATAAAGATGCTCAATCTCTCGTGGAAGCTTTTCAAAAGAAATATCCGAAAGCTAAGGTTAACATATTTCGTTCAGGAACTGAGGAGGTTATAAGTAAATTATTAGCAGAAAATGAAGCAGGGGCTGTTAAGGCTGATGTGCTGCTGGTAGCAGATTCTGTGACTTTTGAATCTTTAAAAGAAAAAAAACTGCTTATGCAATATAAATCATCAGAACTAAAAGGAATACCAGAACAATTTGTGGACAAGGATGGAATGTATACAGGAACTAAGATAATTTCAACAGGTATAGTGGTTAATACAAAAAACGTAAAAGATTTACCAGATTCATGGAATACTATACTAAGTGAAAATGCTAAGAATAAAGCTATAATGCCAAGTCCTCTTTATTCAGGAGCAGCAGCTTACAATGTTGGAGTATTAACCAGAACTCAAGGTATTGGGTGGGAATTTTATGAAAAAATTAAAAGCAACAATATAAAGGTTGACAAAGGCAACGGTGGAGTTTTAAAGGCTGTGGCTTCCGGTGAAAAAGACTATGGAATAATTATTGACTATATGGCTGTTAGAGCCCAAAAAGAAGGATCCCCTGTAAAATTTATATATCCAAAAGAAGGGCTACCAGCTATTACTGAACCTATTGGAATAATTGAATCTACTAAAAATGCTGGGGTTGCAAAGGCTTTTGTGGATTTTGTATTATCTGAAGAAGGACAAAAGCTTGCAGCAGATTTAGGTTATGCCCCAATAAAAGATGGAGTTAAAGCTCCAGAAGGACTAAAAGCTTACAAAGATTTGAAGGTATTGAATGCAGATACAAAAGAATTATTAAAAAATAGAGAAGATGATAAGAAAAAATTTTCAAATATATTTAAGTAGCAGCTATGTTAATTTCTTCGCTGTTGTATACAGCGAAGAAATTCATATTTAGTGTAGGAGATAAATATGGAAAAGAAAAACCCTCTAAGGTACTTAATTTATATAATTATTTTATTCATATTTTTTATGCCTCTTTTTAGGCTTCTGATATTAAGTTTCAAAATAGGAACAACCTATGGTTTGGGAAATTATATAGAAATTTTTAAGGACATAAAAACTTATGAATCAATAAGTAACACTATTTACATATCAGTGTTTTCTACAGTTATTTCTCTTTGCTTAGGACTTATTATGGCATGGCTTATAGCTTATACTGATGTTAGACAAAAAAATCTTATGGAGTTTTTTGTACTTTTACCTTTTGTTATTCCCTCATATATCATTACGTTATCATGGACGCAGTTTATGGGGAAAAATGGTATAGTAGAAAAAATACTTTCTTTTTTACCAGGGAATCTAAAACCTTTAGACATGTATAGTTTAACAGGAATTATTTTAGTTATGGGAATTTGTAATAGTTCTTTAGTATATCTTCTTACGGTTAATGTCTTTAGAAGAATTCCAAGAGATCTTGAATGGTCAGCAAGAACTTGTGGATTAAGTGCTTTAAAAACCTTTTTTAAGATAAATCTCCCACTTGCTATGCCAGGAATAATAAGTGGGGGAATTCTTTCGTTTTTAGCTAGTATAGATAATTTTGGTATACCAGCTTTTTTAGGTATACCTGCAGGTATAAGTGTTTTAAGTACATATATATATGAAAGTATTATTGGTTTTGGTCCAAAGGCTTTTTCAAAAGGAGCTGCTATCTCTGTAATTTTAGCTGTAATAGCGATACTGGGAACAGCTTTTCAGGGATTGCTTCTTAAAAAAAGTAATGGCGGTGACACTGTTAAAGAAGATTATAATATAAGATTTTCATTAGGCAAAGGCAGAAAAATAATTGAATTTATAACGTGGATATTTTTAATAATCATAAATATTATACCAATAATATCTATGGTTTTATCTTCTTTAATTAATGCATATGGTATGAGTTTAAATTTCAGCAATCTGACATTAAAACATTACAGTTTTATTTTACATAGTCCAAATGTAAAAAATGCTTTAATAAATAGTTTTATTTTGGCGCTAACATGTACAATTATATGCATTTTCATTGGAACTTTAATTGCTTATATCAAAATAAGGAAAAGTTCTAAAGCTGTAAGATTTATAGAATTAAATATGAGTTTAGCCTATGCAGTACCTGGAATTGTACTTGCTTTAGCAATGATTTTTCACTGGATACAACCAATTCCTGGATGGAAACCTGACATTTACGGTACTATAAAAATAATGGTAATAGCTTATATAACAAGATATTTAATTCTTCAGGTAAAAGGAAGTAGTACAGCTATTTCTCAGGTTGATGAATCTATGGAGGAGGCAGCAATTGTTTGTGGGGCTAATTCTTACTTTAAGTGGATAAAAATATTAGTTCCTATGATACTAACTGAGGTTATAAGTGGTTCCTTCCTTATTTTCATGTCTTCCTTAACGGAGCTTACACTTTCGTCCCTTTTATCCTCTGTGGGTACTGAAACAATAGGACTGACCATTTTAAATTTTCAGCAAGGAGGAGATTTAAATTCTTCAACTGCGTTATCTTCCTTAGTAATATTTATAATTTCTTTATTATATTTTTCCCTTAAAATTGTTCCAAAATTTAAATTTAAAGGTGGTAGAATATGAGTACAGAAATAGTTAATGTTAGCAAATATTTTGATGATTTTAAGGCTTTAGATAATATCAATCTTACAATTGATCAGGGGGAATTCATTGCAATATTAGGGCCTTCTGGATGTGGAAAGACCACATTATTAAGACTTATAGCTGGCTTTGACTTTCCAAGTCAAGGAGAAATAAAAATAAATGGGGAATTAGTTAGCAGTTCAAAAAAATTTCTGTCTCCTGATAAGAGAAATATAGGTATGGTTTTTCAATCTTTTGCTTTATGGCCGCATATGACAGTTAAAGAGCACCTTTATTTTCCTTTAAAGTACCATGGTTTTGTATCCAAAAAGCTAAAAAATGAAAGAGAAAAACTGGTTAATGAAACATTAAACATTATAGGTCTTAACTACTTTTCAGACAGATTACCTGGACAATTATCAGGAGGGCAGAAACAAAGAGTAGCATTGGCTCGTGCAATTATAGCAAGACCTTCTCTTTTATTAATGGATGAACCCTTAAGTGCATTAGATGCAGAGCTTAAAATTGAAATGAGAAGAGAGATACAAAATATTCATAGATTAACTAAAACAGCTATTGTGTATGTTACTCATGATCAGAGTGAGGCGTTAGCAATGGCAGATAGAATTGTAATAATGAAAAATGGTAAGATAGAGCAGATAGGAAGTCCAAAAGATATATATCTAAATCCAAGAACAGAATTTGTTGCAACTTTTGTTTCAAAAGCTAATTTAATAAAAGGGGAATGGAAAGATAATATTTTTTGTATAAATGTTGGAACAAAGCTTATACAGTGGAATGATGATGGAGTTTCACAAGAGATAAAAAATAAAAATTTATATAATGTAAGACCAGAACAGCTTAAGTTATCCAGAGAAGAAGAGGGAATACCAGGAGTTATAAGAAATGTTCAGTATCAGGGAAAAGAAACTCATTATAATGTAGAAGTGTTAAATCAATTAATAACTGTATATGATACTGGTTTTAACAATTATATACTGGGAGAAAAAATAAATATACTAAAAAACAAAGCAGAATTTCAAAATTGAATAATATAGCTTCTTAATCTTAGCAACAAAATAAATTTACATCCTTTTAAATATGTTTACTGAAGCCTGACCCTTTGGAATTATGTTTGAATAGAGGCTCCTGTGATACAGGATCTTGCAATGGCTGTATGCTTGAGCTTTCAGCTGCACAGAATAACTATTATCCCTTATCAAGATATGGTATTAATTTTGCAGCATCCCCAAGACTTTGTGATGGAATTGTAAAGTTTGATCTATAGCTTGAAAGTTAAAGTTTGTAGTCATGAAGATAGGATGGGGTAACTTTACTAAAGGATATGTTTCCTGTGACAGGGCATGTGGAGTGCTATGTACTGCTATATAAGAAGGAGTATTATGATAAGGAAGTTAAGGATAAGATTAAGGTTGAAGTGGTAACGGAAGTATAAAATAGAATAAATAAAGGGTTAGGTATAATAAAAACATTCAATTTGTGAATTGAATGTTTTTATTATGGCTAAATTAAGGGTAATTATATCAGTCTTTGTTAAAAAAGAATGTGCTTGTTATTTTACAGAACAAGGCTCTATCAGTCATTATTGCTGTAATGTTGATAGAGTCTGTTTATTTTTTGAAAAAGAAGAAAAGGAGAGATGTAAGTATTTTGAGGATTGTGTTCTTAACTTGAATGCTGATTTAGAAAGAGGATATAATGCAGAAATTGATATTATATCTATTAAAGCAGAAGAAGAAAAGCCTAAACCAAGAATTAAGTGTAAAAGATGTGGTAAAAACATTGAAGCCAATTCTAATAGACAGGAGTATTGCGAAAGTTGTAGGAAATATATAAAAAGGGAACAGGCAAGATGTAGGCAACGGAAAAGGCAGGAAAAAGGTAATGTGTCACGCTTTAGAGAGGGCTGAAAGCTAGTAATATCAAGGGTTGTAAAATTCAAAAATGAGAGTTACATACAAATATACCTTAACCATATTTTTGAATTTTCTAATGTGTGACATTGGTGGGTTATGGTATAATTGTTATTGTTTAAGAAATTATTAAGTCATAGTTGTAAAATATGATGAATTAATAAGGGGGTGGAACGAGTAAAGAATAATAACAAAAATAAGATTTATACTGTAATATATAGTTTAATATTTTTATCTATTATTGCTTTATTTACTTTTAATAAAAGTAATCTTGTATGGCACTCTAATGCTAGCAGATACATTGATAAAATATATAATCAAACTATCAGTGTAAAAAGTGATACTAAATCTTCATATAAAGGTAAGAACTATAGAATTATATTTGGTACTTCAAGAGATAAGAAAGATGACCTCTATTTACAATGTTTTGAAGAAAAATTAAATGGGCTTTTTTATGAACCAACTTATGGAGCATATCAAGGAAAAAGTAAATCACTATATGGAATGACAAACCACTATATATATGGTGAAAATGACAGTTTTTTTGTTGTGTATGGTTATAATAAGGAATTCAAGGCGAATAATTTTAGTTTAAGAAAAACAAGTGACGGTGAATGGATAACTCAGGATATATCCAAGCAAGAATATTTTTTATACACCTATACTAATATTGAATATACCAAAATAGTTTTTAAAGATATACACAATAATGACATAAGTGGGATGTTTAATGGTTGGTAAATTGAGTTCCATGAAAAAAGATTTGAAAATAAGCATAAGTTTGTAGAAGCTATATATGAATTAATTAACGTGTTAAAAAGTAATGGGGTAAAAATGGATTCAATAGTTTTTTGGTATAATGATGATAAAAATGTTTATGAAGTTAAATTAGAAGGTGAAGATATTAATAGGAATATTGATAAGATATATGAAAATGTTGAAGCAATTAAACAAATAAATAACTAAAATGACTACGCAAATTTCTTAATAATGTAAACTAACAAAAAATAATAAGCAAAATCAGGCATCCACTTGGATGTCTTTTTATATTTCCGAGGGATTGTAATTGCAGCATAAAGGAGCAATATCAATAACTCAAAACAAAATTAAAGGAGGAATTTTTTATGGAAGAAAACAAAGAAATTAAAACAAATGAGGGGACAGAAAATCTGGACACTCAAAGTAGTAAGGAGTTTAATATTGAAGGGATATTAAATCATCCTGAATTTAAAAAGTATATGGAATCTTATGTTGATAAAAGAGTAAGCGAAGCAGTTAAAACTAATGAAAAAAAGCTTAGACAGAAATTTGATGAGGAAAAGAAAAAGTCAGAAATGACACAAGAGTAATTATTGCAGCAAAAGGAAAATGAATTAAAAGACAGAGAATTAAAATTAGAAAAGATCCAGTATTTCAAGGATAAAAATTCTATGCAGATCTTCAGATAACTACTGGTATTGAATTTGATACAGTAACAGCTAAAGCAGATATTGACGATACAGATTATATAGATAATGTAGCTTTTGTTGGAAAATCAAAATTAGGAAAAGCAATAATAATTATAATCAAAAATGCACTTGGGCTTGAAGATATTGAAATGGCACTTAAAGATGATGATGAAGTTGTAAGTGATGTTAAATTTTATGGTACATATGATACAGCAAATGATGAAGAACCTTGGGAGATAAGATAGGGAAAGTAGGGATATGAAATATAAGTAAATTAGTGTATAATTTGTATATATGTTTTGTGATGGAATATATAAAATAGATTGGAGGATTAAGGAGTGTTTAAAAAATTTATAACCTTCGGTGAAATGAAAGCAAAAAATATAGTTGAATATATTTTTGGGACAGGACTTATTATTTCAATATATTCATCATACTTTCAGAAATCAAGTAAGCAAGGAGTTTCCTGAGATAAAAGCTTTTATTATGGAAATGTATAATACAGTAAAACCTTATTTTGATACTCTTACAAGTACAATTCAAACATATCTTGTACCGGTCTTTAACAGCCTATGGAGTTTAATTCAGCAGTGTATGCCTGCTATTAAAGAAATAATTAAAGTGGCATTTGAAGCAGTGGTCATTTCTATAAATATTGCTATAGATATTATTAATACTGCTATAAAAGTTATAGCTGGCATCTAGTTGGAGAAGAAGGAGTAGAGCTTATGAATTCTAAAGGTGGAGAACAGGTTTTAAATCATAAGGATACTAAAGATATACTTAAAGGTTCAAGTGGACTAACAATAAATATAGAAAAATTCGTTAACAACAGAAAAGAAGATATTCAGGCTCTAGCAGAAGAACTTGAATTTTATAGACAACAGAGAAGTCTTGCAAAAGGAGGTGTATAATTTATGCTTCCTTATTTTATTTTTAACGGTGAAAACAGTAGTGACAATAATATCATAGTAAATAAGCTCCCAGATATAGAAAGACCAAAAGCTAGAGTTGAAAAGTTAACTGTAAGCGGCAGAAACGGTTATTTAACTCAAAGCGATGGAACTTATGAAGGGGTTATAAAGACAGTAGAATGTACTTTGAATAATGGAAACATAGAACACATATGCAGCTGGCTTAATGGTACTGGAGAAGCAATATTTTCAAATGAACCAGATAAGAAGTATAAAGCAGTAATTATAAATGCAATACCTTTTAATGAGATACTTTCAAAGTTACATAAATTTGTTGTAGTGTTTGATTGCCAACCATTTAAATACAAAGTAGATGAGCCTTTAATAACAGTAATTTCAAGCAATACTACAGTTATTAATGAAGGAACTTTTCAAAGTGAACTTGTAATCAAAATTTATGGTAGTGGAGATTTAAGTATAACTATAAATAGTGAAACTGTTAGCATTAAAAATGTTAATGAGTATGTAACAGTAGATTCAGTCTTAAAGGACTGCTATAAGGATGATGTTTTAAAGAATTTTGATATGACTGGAGACTTTCCTGTGTTTAATTGTGGAGATAACGTAATAAGTTTTTCTGGAAGTGTGATGAAAATTGAGATACAGGTTAATGCTGTGTGGATATAAATAACTTTATAGTAATTATGATGAATAATTGTTATAATTATTACATTACAATGGAAGATCATTTTAAATTACTCGTAAAATATAAAGGGGGATAACTTTGAAAAGCAAAAATTCAATAATTAGGTTTATACTTGGAGTATTAATAATTATATTAGCCATAAGTGTATTAATGGGTAATGCTGATAGTAAAGTGATAATGCCTTATATGCTTACTTGTTTAGGTATTTTTCAAATTTTTAATGGTTTATACTTTTACAAGAAAGAGAAAAAATCAGATGGAATACTATTAATTTTATCAAGTATATTTATTTTTGGTGTTGTAATTAAAATTGTAGCATTATAACATTATTATATTATGGGCTTTTCTTATTCAGTGACACACTTGTTAGATATCACAAAGAAAATATTATTTATATTTGACACAGGGGGAGCATTCACATGGAATATATAAACATCAACGGGAAAGAGTATCAATTTGTTATTGGATACGGGAAAAACAATGAACTCAGAAAGAGTTTAAATGATTTAACTCAAAAAATATTTTGATTTAATTTTGAACAGTGGTATCAAGATGGATATTGGAAAAATCAGTATATACCATATTCGTTGATAGATGGAGATAAGATTGTTTCTAATGTGTCTGTCAATGTAATGGATTTTAAAGTTTTTGGAGAAGAAAAAAGGTATATTCAATTGGGAACCGTGATGACCAAGCCCGATTACAGAAAGCAAGGCTTATTGCGTGTGCTGATAAAAAAAGCGATTACAGATTATCGGGGCAAATGTGATTTAATCTATTTGTTTGCGAATAACTCCGTACTTGATTTTTATCCTAAGTTTGGATTTAATGAATTAAATCAATATCAATGTGTAAAAAAGGCGGATGCAATTCATACAGATGTTTCTGTCAAAAAGCTGAATATGTCTGATGCAAACAGTAGAAGCTTCGTAATTGACAAGGTGATGCAGGCCGTTCCTGTTTCTAAAGTTTCTATGTGTACTAATGCAGAATTAATTATGTTTTATTGCACCTTATTTATGAAAAACAACGTTTACTATTTGGAAGATTATGATGCTGTTATAATTGCAGATTTTACGGAAGACACAATGAAAGTTATGGATATTTTTTGTACTAAAAATGTTCCATTAGATAGAATACTGAGCTCATTGACAAACGAGAACGTAAAAAGAATAGTTCTTTTCTTTACCCCTGAAGATACTTCCTCTTCTTACGAAACAATATTGCTTAAGGGTGAGGACACTCTGTTTGCAATGGGAAAAGACCTGAAATTGCTTAAAAGCAATCAATTCATGTTTCCAAAATTGTCTCATACATAATTGAACGGAGATTATGAGCATAATTAAGTAGCATTTAATATGTCGTTCAATTCTTAAAGGTTTCATAAATCATAATATCCATGATATTTGAATATTAGTAATTTAAGATGAAGGTAGGGGGTTAAGATTGACGTGATATACTAAAGTTGTAACACTAATGTCTAATAATCTATTATAATAAGATTTAAGAAAGTGGTGTTACAAATGGCAAATAAGAAATATGATAAAGTATTTAAACAAAAGATAGTTAAATTACATTTAGAGGAAGATAGAACCTTAGCGAGCCTTGCAAAAGAATACAATATTGCAAAATCTACACTTACTGGCTGGATTAAGAGTTTTAGTGAAGAATGTATGGAGTCTGAAGATAAAGTTTCTCCTAATATATATGAAGAAATTAAGCTGTTAAAAAAGCGTGCAGCTGAACTTGAAAAGGAGAATGCTTTCCTAGAAAAGGCGGCAGCCTTCTTCGCCAAAGAGATAGACAATTAGTTTATCAGTTCATTGAGTTAAACCAAGTAGAATTTGGCGTTAGATGGCTTCTGAGACATTTTGACATATCTCCCAATGCATATTATAACTACCTAAAACGTAGAAAATCAGCTTACAATCAACATAAACAATTAATACAACAGCAAATTAAAGAAATTTTCCACAGTAAAGATGGAAAAATGGGATATAGAATGATAAAACTCTCGTTAGAAAAACAAGGAACTAATGTGAGTCTGTTAACTGTACACAAATATATGAAGGCATTAAATCTTAAGTCGATCTCTTTCAGAAAAAAGCCCAATTATGTAAAGGGTACTCCTCATAAAGTATTTAAAAACCTATTAAATAGGGATTTTACAGCATCCAAGAAGAATTTAAAGTGGTGCACAGATTTTACATAATACTTCAAAGGCTTTTACTGTATTCTGTGAAACTAATAAGATACAGCAATCTATGAGTAAAGCAGGATGTCCATATGATAATGCTCCTATGGAATCTTTCTATGGAAAACTTAAGAGTGAACATCTAAGTCATTACAATATTAAAAATATTGCACATTTAGATGAGTTAACAAATGACTACATTTTTAGGTATTACCATCACAAAAGACCACATAGTTCTTTAGGCGGGCTAACGCCTTTTCAGAGAAGGTATCTATAAAAATTAAACGAACTTAGTGTTACAATTTTACTTGACTAGGTCAATAACAAGAACAAATAAAACGACCCAATATTGGTCGTTTTATTTGTAAACTCTAAAGTTTGGTGCAGCATTATTCCATTTGACCTGTGTTGACTAGGTAAGTGAACATCGAGTAATCAGCTAATACTTGATTGTAGTAGTTTTCAGATAACGTTGATACTGTTGTTTTAAATTGAGGCCAAATTGCAATTGCATTTAGCGCTCCTGCTTCAAAATTATAATTAACATAAGTTGTATTATAATCTTTGTCTGATCTAGCGTGTGCATAAGCTAATGCTTTTGCTGAATATTTGAGAAAATCTTCAATATCGGAACGTGATTTGAAATCAGTGGAATCAAAACTGTTTTTGAACGGTGAGATTCGCGTAACTCTGTACGATTTACCGCCGAAGGTTTCAACACCAAGATGATCATCTACACGGATACCGTCTGCTTTTTGAGCGGTTTTGGAACGCTGGGCATCATTAATAAACCAGGAATTATATTGTGATTGAGAGATGCTGCCTTCCAAGAACATGCTTGGTTTTTTTTGTTCTTTAACCTCAAGAATCTGATCATCACTGTTAGAACTTGTACTTCCTTCAATCAATATATAAAATTTGTCAACGCCTAAACTTCCTAAACCTGAATTTAAGCGTCGGACAACATCCTTAATGGTAAAATAGCTGCTGCCTTTTGAAGTATAAAAACTTCCAATATCATTTAGATAAGTATAATAATTCGAAGTGATGTTAGTTCGCTCTGTGGATGTGACTCCGGTTAAATCAGTGTTTGCCATATTGAATACACGTTTGCTGTTCGAAATGGTAGTCCATTTATTCAATAAATCGGACAAACTTTTTGAGCTTTTTAAATTTCTCATTCTATCTTGAACGAAGCCGCTGGTCAAATAGCTTTCATCTAATTGAGTTGTAGTTTCGTTGTTATTTCCATTGACTTCGTTTAAGGTGTCTTGATATTTCTGTAGGAAATAAGTGGTTAAATCACGTTTATCCTGCATTGACAAGTTTACGTTGGATTCGCCGGTCATAAGAAAAATACTTGTACAAAAACGGATTAAGTCCCAGTAAAATGGTGCAACGTACGATTCATCTGAATCATTTAAGTCAAAAATGACTTCTCCGTTCTTATTTTCGAAAAATCCTATATTCTGTGTATGGAAATCGCCTTGAATCCAGGTATTAATATTAGATGTGGTTTTCCATTGGCTTGGTACGTTAATTACGCCTGAGCCAAGGTCGCTGTAATAAAGATGGTTGGTTGCCCGGAAGAAATTAAACGCTGAGGTTGACATTTGAGTGTATTTGTTTTGTTTGACATTTGAGTCTGTAATAAATGCATTGGCACCCGTTATTTGTTGTTTAATATAGTTTTGTCTGGTTAAAGAACTGTCGGCAGAATAAACTGTAGTAATCTGTAAAGTGATAATTATGGTGGAGACCAATAAAGCTAAGAATTTACTCCATGTTCTTTTCATTTCAGATCCTCCTCTAATATTATAGAAATATAGTAAATTTAGCATTATATTATAATCTAGCAATTAACCATATGTTAAATGTGTATTAAATTATAATGGGCCCAAGAAATTAGACAAAAAACTTCGCATTCTTAGTTAACGGATTATTTGTAAAATTAGTATTTGATGGTATAATATTCCTAAGAGTTGTGTCAACTTCGTAGATAATTATGAATTTTTATGGTTGTTATATATACATTTAACATATAGTTTGGTAATGAATGAAATTTATGAAAACATTAGAGTTTCTGCAGAGTTGATTAAAAAGGGAGGATATATTATGAAAAAGGTATATTTTAAAGCTATTGATTCATATTTAAAAACAGAAGAAATTAGTATAGCGGCTGCCGAAATTTTAAATGAAATAGTTAAAAATGAAAATTTAAATCTTGAAAAATTCATACCGCTTAAAGTACACTTTGGAGAAAAGGGAAATAAAACTTTTATAGAGCCTAAAAATTATATTGGAATTATAGATTACTTAAAGGGGAGGGATATAGAAAGTGCATTTATCGAGACAAATGTTATATATAAAGGAGAAAGACTTACTAGAGAAAAACATATAAACATTGCCAAGGAACATGGCTTTATTCAGCTTCCAATAATAATTGCAGATGGTGCACATGGAGAAGATTTTGAAAATGTAGAAATAAATAAAAAGAATTTTGATAAGTGTAAAATAGGTAAAGAGATAGTAAAACAAAAACAAATTATTATTTTAAGTCATTTTAAAGGACATGCATTAGCTGGTTTTGGAGGAGCCATAAAGCAGCTTGCCATGGGCTGTGCTTCAAGAGGGGGAAAGCTTGCACAGCATTCAAGTTCAGTTCCTAAAATAAACTACTTTAAGTGTAAAGCTTGTAGTGCCTGTGCAGTAAAATGTCCTGAAAATGCAATAATTATTAATAAAAAAGCAAAAATTAATAAGAAAAAATGTGTAGGCTGTGCATCTTGTATGGCAATATGTCCTCATGGCGCAATTTATAATAGCTGGTTTGGTTCCATAACAAAGTCATTTAATGAAAAACTTGCGGAATATGCCTATGCAGCTGCAAAAGATAAGAATTTTATTTATATAACTTTTGCTTTTAATATTACAAGACAATGTGATTGTGAAGGTCATAGTATGAAACCAATAGTAGAAGATATTGGATTATTTGCATCAACAGATCCAGTAGGCATTGATCAGGCTTGTCTTGATATGCTAGATAAAACACAGGGTAAAACTGTATTCAGAAGAGGAAGATATACTCTTGAATATGCAGAAAAGATAGGCTTAGGTAGCAGAAAATATGAACTTGTTGAAGTAAAATAAAGCTCTTTTCGTGGGAACATCCATAGATTTGTGTAAATCAAATCTATGGATGTTCTTTTTATGATTGTATAGCTGGTAATTATGAAAACAATAACTATAAAATGTTTTGGTAGTGTCAAAAGTTTATGAAAAACTATAGGATAGTAAATTTTTAGGTAATCCATAAATAAAGAGGAGGTGTGCTATGAAACTAAATAGAAAACCCAATAGATTAATAAATGAGAAATCTCCATATTTACTACAACATGTTCATAATCCTGTTGATTGGTATGCATGGAGCAAAGAGGCTTTTGAAAAAGCTAAATCAGAAGATAAGCCTATATTTTTATATCATAAAACATCTAGTGCTAACATGAATCTGCTATATTAGGTATAGATAGGCCAGCTAAAAATTCAAGTTTATCTTTATGGTTAACAATGATTTCAACTATTTGCTCATTATTAGGATAAACCACGTGCTTTGATTCTTTTGAGTTTTTTCAATCATAATAGCCTTCTTATTAAAAGATATTCGTTCCAGCTCATGGACATGTTAATCCTACATTAGGATTAACAAAGGAATTGGTAGATCAAGGACATGATGTTACCTATTTAGTTTCAGAAGAATTTAGAGCAAAGATAGAGGCTACTGGTGCAAAATTTGAAAGTTATGAATTTGATTTAACAAAACCATTTACAATAAAGAATACAAAAAGTATATATGATGCTGCACTTAAGCTTGCGAAAGATTGTGATTGTATAGTATATGAAATGATGTTCTTCTTAGGTAAAGAACTTGGAGATAGATTAAATAAACCAACCGTACGTTTATATTCATGTTTTGCTTGGAATAGGGAGATATCGCAAGCTGTATTTAATAACTCTGGTTTTAAGCTTAGATTACTGGGAAATAGGCGTTTTAGGAAAGTTGCATTCTCAAGAGCACTTAAACAGTGGAATACAAAAACAAATGACGTGATAGATGAAATAACAGATAACCCAGCTGATCTTAATATAGTCTATACTACACGTGAATTTCAAGTACAAAATAAAAAATTTGATGATAAGCTATATAAATTAGAAGTACTTAAACGTGCAAATTTATTTATTACACACGGGGGAATGAATAGTACAAGCGAAGCAATGTTTTATGGAGTCCCATTAGTAGTTGTACCACAAGCTGCTGATCAACCTATAGTAGGAAACCGTATTTTAGATTTAGAATTAGGAAAAGTAATTAATAAAAATGAAGTTTCAAGTGAAAAACTTAGAAAGAGTGCAATTGAAATACTAAGTAATTCAAAGTATAAAGAAAATATGGATAAAATGAGAGATAAGATGATAGAAGCGGGTGGAGAAAAAGCAGCTGTTAAAGCAATAGAAGAATTAATAAATAAAAAATAATAACTTTAACAGTATATGTTAAGATAACGAAATAATATGCTAATCAATGTTATTTATTGCTATTGCAATGGGAGCTGCAAGTGGGTGCTCTGTTATTATCTCTCAAATGTTTGGAGCAAAAAAACTAAGAGATATGAAAACTGCAATATCTACATCTATTTTTTCTATAACTGTACTTAGTATTTTACTATCACTTTTAGGATTAATTTTTTGTAATCAAATTATGGACATTATGCGAAAGATGTGGTAAAAACATTGAAGCTAATTCTAATAGACAGGAGTATTACGAAAGTTGTAGGAAATATATAAAAAGGGAACAGGCAAGATATAGGCAACAGAAAAGGAGGGATTAATACAAATATAACTTAACCGTATTTTTGAATTTTCTAATGCGTATCACTGGGGTTTTATGGTATAATTGTTATTGATTTTAAGAAGTTATTAAGGCACAGTTGTAGGAAATGGCGAATTAGAATGATAATTTAAGGGGGATTAGTATGGTTATAGAAAAATACCCGCTACAAGTGTTAATTATAGAAAGTTTATGCTTTTTATTAATTTCTCTATACATTATTCACATTGGTGCGACTCCATTTTACATATTACTTATGGGGCTTTATGCCTCAATTGCTAAAAAACCTATTGAATATTGCAGAGCAATGAAAAGTAGCAATAAACTACAATTATTTGGTTGCTATGTAATTGTATTGTTCTTCGCAATGAGTGTTATATGGTATATAGAATACCTTGGCGAATTAGAAATTCAAAGATATATTAACAGTCATAAGTAGCGATTTATATTATCTAACTGGGATTTTGCTGAATGAGTTAATTTACACCTTTCTTATATCGTGAACAATCGTAAGATAGGACTAAACCGCTGTGCCAGCGGTGGCGGCAGCCCGTCTATATCAAACTGTAGCTAAAAAATAAAGCGGTACTATTTTTCAATAAAGTACCACTTCACTTATATATAACACTTCTTTATCATTTAACTTGCGACAGAAAAAAGTATAAAGGAGTGTTTATATGTCTGAATTAGAAAATAAAATGAAATTTGAAATGGAGCTTAGAGGTAAGGGGATTGGAACAAAGGTATTAAAAGAAGCATTAAGAATTGGATTTGAAGATTTCCGGTTTGAAAAGATAACACTTGGAGTATATGATTTTAATGATAGTGCTATTAAATGTTATGAAAACGCAGGATTTACGAAAGAAAAATTTATAGAGAATGTAAGTAAATCATCAACAGGTCATTGGAATTTATATGAAATGGCTAATTCAAAAAAATAAATGACTAATAAAAATAGGTAGGTTAGGTCACATTCTTCTTTTATGGTTTATTAATCATAAGTCTACGAGATTTGGATATTAGTAATTTAGTGTGAAGTAAAGATTATTTATATAACAAGAAGCAACGGATAAAATGAGATTCCGTTGCTTTTGCATTTTTAGCAATAATTATAAGTTTAATTAGCTGAACTTAGAGTAACTGCATACTTAAGTGTTCTTACCATCTGGCTTACAAAAGAGTTTTCATTATCAAACCAGGCAGATACCCTTACCTGATATTCATCTGGATGAATCTGGCTTACCAAAGTCTGCGTGGCATCAAATATGGAGGCATAAGTATTGCCAATAATATCAGAGGATACATATTCTTCTTCCGTATAGCCGAAGGATTCTGATGATGCATCTTTCATGGCCTTATTAATAGTTTCTGCCGAAATATCTCTTCCGTATATAACTGCAGTAAAGGTGATGTAACAGCCTGTAGGGATAGGTACTCTTACTGCAGGCTTTAATGCAGTCTGCATAACGATATGTACCTTGTGTGGTATCATACTTTAACAGATAAGCCAGCATATCCGGTTCGGATATATCATTGACTGCAGTTACTTCGAATTCCGGTGAATCAAATATTTGTCTGAACACAAGACGTCCGATACGCCCAAATCCGTTGATTGCTATTTTAGTTGCCATAAATAATTCCTCCTAAGTCTGTTGATATTATGATTAATCATCATGCTCCAATCAGATATACGATAAGATTGATAATCTGTGGAAAAAAAGTCATTACAATAACTGCACGTAGTACCTGCATGATTATAACATCCGTATTTTCCACACCCATGTCAGCGGAAATTAGTGCCATGTCGGAAGCTCCTGCCGGAGTTGTTATGAGCATGGATTCTTTTCTTGTAAATCCACAGGTTTTTTTGATTATCATGCCTGTAAAAAAGCAGTTTGCCATATAGCCAAGCACAATGATTATTAGCGGAATCAGAAGGTACCTAAGTTCCAGCACGTCATCCAATACGATAGTGCTGCCAAGATAACAGCCGCTTAGAACTTGGGCACATTTTTTTGCCCAGCGTGGTATGTAAGCAAAATCAAACACTAATTTTAGGATAAGTACTGCAATAATAGGGAATACAAAGGAACCTGATGGAATGCCAGTCATTTTGCCTAATATGCCTGCGATGGCAGCAATGATGAGGGTACATACAAAGGACTGCCAGGATTTTGTTTTGGACTTTTTACGCTTCTCAGTATAGGCTTCCCTTTCACCGTCTTTTTTGATAGCCTTTTTTCTGTTATCATAAGCAAGTATCAAGGCGGGAAATACACCTATGCCTAATATCTGCCTGACCGTCTGCATGACGGCTATCTTTGGTGCATCCGCTCCCATGTCTGCTGCTATGATAGGTGTATCGCTGATACCTCCCGGAACAACAGACATAAGTGAAGTCACAAGATCCAATGGGCTTACCACGTATATAAGGAAACCTGCTGACAGATTCAGCACAAGAAGGCCCAACAGCATGATGATGGCAGGCTGAACTATTTTGGGAAGCCTTTTTACATCACTTTTTTCCATGACGCATCCGATAAATGCTCCAGCGATTATTTGTACAAACAGTTTGGTCTGTTTCGGTATGTATGTGGTTCCAAAGAAAATGTTAAGTGCAGCAACGCCTACAATGGCACCAACCATCAGACCGCCGGGGATTTTCATTTTGGCTGCGGCAAGTCCGAAAACACTTCCGATAGCTAATGTTAAAAATAAATAAAAAAGATTCATTGTATGTTCCTCCGATTTCAGATTTTATATCTCAATTCATATCGATTCATACTTGCAACATACAAAAATGTGTGATACAATACGAAATGAGATATAAATGTATAAAAATAAGTTTTTAAGTATAATAATATATCAATTCACACAGAAAATCAATATAGATTTTATGATATAAGGTAAATTGGAGGATGTCCATGGACGAAAAAAATGCTTTATCTACACAGGAAGTTGCAGATATGCTTCATGTCAGCAAGAGCACAATATACGATTTAATTAAAAGAGGAGAAATACGTTCTTATAAGGTTGGAAGGAAAGTGCGCTTTACGGAAGATGATGTGAAGGAGTATATTTCCCGTTCAAGGGACAGTCAGTCCGTTATGAGCACATCTGCTTCTGATAGGCCAGGTTTCAGCCTTACGGGAGGCGATAAGAAAACTGATGGGTTTATCATATGCGGACAGGATTTGATCCTGGATGTGCTTTCTAACTATATGAGACTTCATGGCGTTCCTGCACTCAGGGCTTATATAGGAAGCTATGACAGTCTGGTATCCCTCTATAGGAATAAGATTAATGTGGCATCAGCGCATTTGTGGGACAGTGATACTGGCACATATAATATTCCTTATGTCAGAAGGCTTCTTCCTGGAATTCCAACAGTTGTCATTCATTTGACCTGCCGCATGCAGGGTCTATATGTCCAGAAGGGTAATCCAAAAGGAATTACCACATGGGCAGATTTTGGACGGGATGACATTACCATGATTAACAGGGAACAGGGAGCTGGTTCAAGGGTGCTGCTTGATGAAAATTTAAGACTTCTCGGAATATATGCAAGCTCCGTCAAGGGATACGAGAATGAAACCCAGTCACACCTGGCAGTTGCCAGTGCAGTCAGCAGTGGTAAGGCTGATGTGGCAGTAGGTAACGAAAAGATAGCAAGGCAGGTGGATAACATAGAATTCATCCCACTTCAGAAAGAAAGATATGATCTGGTTATCAAAAAAGAAGACCTGCACACGACAGAAATTGAAACCTTGCTGAAAATCATCCGCTCAGATGCATTTAAGAATGAGTTTGGACATATAGGCGGGTATGATACAAGTGAGATGGGTAAAATTGTTGCAGAGATATAATTTAACTTTATGCAATAATAGGCGAATAATGAGCATAATCTTTAGTATACAGTTAGGTCACATTCTTCTAATTTGTCGTACTTATGTAAAATATTAAATAAATATATGTATATTGAAGGCTAAAATGTAGTTAAAAAATCTACATTTTAGCTTTTTTATTTTAAATCATAAATTTTAGATGGGAGGCGGTGGAGATAGTGATAGCTCTAATGCTCAAAGTCCTAAAATAAATGATATGTATTCTGTGGATTTGATTTTGCAAAGTTTTATGGGGCCGAATTTGAAGGGAAAATACATGTTTATCATGCACGTTAGTACACATGGCACTTCCTAACAAATGGTTTAATGAAATCAGGTGGGGAAAGTATGGAATACACGGAACCAATCGACCACACACTATTGGCTCGGAAGCTTCCCCTGGCTGCATCAGAATGTTAAACCCAATTCTAATTGGTTTAATAATTGGGTCTAGTTTTATCATCCTGCTGCGTTTCTAGTTCGAAGAATTCCCTTACTGATTTTGCTATGGATTCTGCAATCTTTTGCTGATAGCTTTCATTCTGCAGTTGAATTTCTTCATTATAATTTGATAAGAATCCGCATTCTACGATTACAGAGGGAATTTCGCAGTAACACCTCAATATTTTATATAGGTTTCCTGCAGGTTGTTCCTCTCTTTTATTATTATTATCTAAATCATTCCTTAAATTTTTTTGTATTATTTGTGCTAATAATTTACTTTCATCAGGCTTGCAGTACCAGACCTGTGCACCATAATATTTACTTTGCGGAAAGAAATTTTGGTGGATGCTTATAAATAGATCACAATTTGAGTCTCTCTTCAAGTTACAACGGTTATTTAAGTCCTCGCGCTTCATTTTTTCTGCTGAATTTTTTGAAGTATAAAGCCCTTTATCTTCATCTCTGGTCATTACTACTATATATTCGTTTTCTGTTAATTTATCCCTTAATTTAAGGCTTATACTTAGGTTAATATCTTTCTCCAGTGTACCTCTCTTAGAAACAGCACCTCCATCCATTCCACCGTGTCCCGGGTCAATTAGTATAACCTTTTTCAAATTATCGGGAGGAGTTGCAGTGGAAGAAACAGAAGTTTCCTTTGATTTAGCAATGTAAGTGCTCGTTAAAGAGAGTAATGTTAAAGAAAGTATTATTAAAATTCTTCTAAAGTTCAATGTAAACACCTTCTTTATTTAAAGCTATTACATTAATTTTGTGTAATATTTTAATTTTTAGTAATAACATATTTATCATGTTTATACAGAATAAAACACTTTATGAAAGAATATTTATATTTATTTAAAAGCAATATATAGTAATAAGAAAGCATAGAATGTCTTAAACATACTATGCTTTCTTTTAATTTAAGGCTTTATAAATGTTTAACAACAGAGCTTCAATGCAAGTTCACTTAAAGTAAATTCTCTTGTTCGTCTGTAGAATCCACGTATTGCTGACCAATAGGCTTTTGCTTCTTCTTTATTATATTTAGAAACTAACATTGTGATACTGTAAATAACTCCATTCATAACTTAATGATGTGTAAATTGTGTTTTTTCTATTGAGGAATAAGTTCTAGAAAAGAAGCATAAGTATATATGAAAAGGAGCATAAGTATATATGAATTTTGATACTAGAGAATTTAAAATCTATCCATGGAGAATTGGTAGACTATAATAATAAGATTTAAGTCGGAGGTATAAAAATTTGAAAGGTAATGACTACTGTTCTATACTGCAGGATAAAGAAAGCACTGCACTAACCCTAGTTAAAGAGGCAATTAACGTTATTAGCAGTAGGCAGCGCCAAAAGATTAATGCCATTTGGTTGGAAGCTACAGGTTGCTCAGGTAATATAATTTCTCTTCTAGATGCCACAGACCCTGATGTAGTCTATTTTTTAAAAGAGATGGTTAATCTAACCTATAATAACAGCATAATGGCAGAAGATGGAGAGAGAGCTTTTGAGGAATTTCTAAGAACCTTAGAGACTGAATTCATTTTACTGGTGGATGGAGCAGTTTCGTTAAAAAAGAATGGCTACTATAATATTATAGCTAAATATCAGGGCAAAGAAATTACAGCTTTAGAGGCAGTCAAAATGGCAGGGGCAAGAGCTAAATATGTCCTGGCAGTTGGCACTTGTGCTTCTCATGGTGGAATTTCTGCTGCCAGTCCTAATCCATCAGAAAGTGTAAGTATAAGTAAGGTGCTTCAAAGAGAAGTTATTAATCTGCCGGGGTGTTCATGCAATCCCGCCTGGGTCATCGGAACCTTAGGACATATCATCGCCAGAGGAAAGCCGGAGCTCGACAGCCTTAAAAGGCCAATTTTGTTTTATGGAGTGACAATTCATGACCGTTGTCAAAGAAGATCCTTCTTTGACAACGGAATTTTTGCAAGAAAGCTTGGAGAAGAGACTTGCATGTTCAAGCTAGGCTGTAGAGGCCCGGTGACAAGGACGGATTGTCCAATAAGGCAGTGGAATGGTCATGTAAATTGGCCCATTGGCAACGATACCCCCTGCATCGGCTGTGCAAACTTTAGTTTTCCGGACGGTATGGAGCCTTTTGTAAGATATTAATTGTATAGGAGTAAAGAAATGAGTACTAAAATATCAATTAATCCAATAACTCGAATAAGCGGCTTTATGGAGATACAAGTAAAGATAGAAAATAATAAAGTGGTAGAGGCTAAAAGCAGTGGGCTGCTGTTTAGAGGCTTTGAAAAGATGCTTATAGGAAGATCACCTTTTGATGCTATATATTTTACGGAAAGAATATGCGGAATTTGCTCTACTGCTCATTCCATTACTTCTACACTAGCACTGGAAGATGCTTTAAAGATTTATCCAAATCAAAATGACAAAATGCTTAGAGATATCATTCACGGCTGGGAGTTTATTCAAAACCATCTACGTCATTTCTATCTTTATACTCTTCCGGATTTTGTTGTAACTCCAGAGGTTCAACCTGTATATTCAAATGGAAATTACGATTTAAGGTTACCGGATAATTTAAACAAGAAGATATCTCAGGACTATTTGGAAGCTATGAAATACAGTAGTTTAGCTCATCAAGGTTTAGCTGTACTTGGGGGAAAGGCACCCCATAACCATGGAATTTTTGTTGGAGGGGTAACAGAAAGACTCGATGCTTCAAAATTCACTCACTTAAAGTCATTAGTTTACAAAATCAAAGATTTTATAGTCAATAAGATGGTTGAGGATGTTTATATTATAGCTGATTACTATAAGGACTACTTTGCAATGGGACGAGGTTATGGAAATTTGATGAGCTATGGTGCATATGATACCTATAAGGAAAAAGAACTGTCCTATGTCTATCCGGGTATTTTACTCAATGGTATGATTAAGTCCTTTGAACCATCAAAGATAACTGAAAGCATATATAATTCTTGGTATGCAAGACAAATGGTAGATTCTGATTTGTTTAACGAAGATACAGTACCTAACCTTGATAAACCACAGGCATACAGCTGGGTTAAGTCACCACGGTACGAAGGTAATGCAATGGAGGTTGGTCCTCTGGCCAGGATGATTCTAAGCGGTAATTATGAAAATAAAATATCAATGATGGATAGAACTATAGCCAGAGTTCTGGAAACAAAGAAGGTAATAGAGATAATTGAAGGTTTGCTGGAAAGAGTTAGTTTTGAAGAAGTTGGCCAAAGGGTATATGAGATACCGAATAGTGCAAGAGGAGTAGGGCTCGCAGATACCACCAGAGGTTCATTAGGACACTGGATATCTATTGAAAATAAGAAAATAAATCACTACAATATAATTACCCCTAGTGCTTGGAATTGTTCCCCGACAGATTTCAATGGAATAAGGGGAGTAATAGAACAATCACTTATAGGAACTGAAATTCAAAACCCTGCGCGGCCTGTTGAAATCGGAAGAATCGTTAGGTCTTATGACCCATGCATTTCCTGTGCTACACACGTAATAAGTGATAGATTTAATCCAGTCGAAATAATAGTATGAGTATGAAATTTATTGCCATAGGAAACAGATTAATAAGGGGAAGATTAAGGTTGAAGTGATAACGGAAGTTTAAAATAGAATAAATAAAGGGTTAGGTATAATAAAAACATTCAATTTGTGAATTGAATGTTTTTATTATACCTAAATTAAGTGAAATTATAGAAGCTATAAATGGTCAGCAGGAATTACTTATAGAATTTGATGATAAAATATTTAATGCATTGGTAGAGAAGATAGAGATTCTTGAACCAACGCATTTTGTTTTTGTGTTAAGAAATGGAATAAGGATGGAAGAAATATTGGAATAACAGAATATTTTATGAATGTAGTGAAAAAATTAGACTATTTAAGTTATAATATAAGTAAGGAAGGATTGATAATATGCAAAGATTAAAACCATTAAATGATTTTATTTTTAAGAAACTTTTTGGCGAAAATGAAGTAAAGGATAACTTAATTGCATTTCTAAATGCAGTATTAGATAGAAAAGATATAGATAGACTTGTTACATTAGAAATAATAGATAATAAAGAATTAACTAGAGAGATGATAAATGATAAAACTTCGATAAATTTCACACTAAATTTCATTTGTGGGAAGATGAAGCAAAAGATTATATGCTTACGGATTTAGTGGAGATTCATTTTATAGAAGTAAGTAAATTTAATGAATTGAAAGAAAAGAATTTAAAAGAAGATAGACTTCAAAGATGGTTGACTTTCTTTAATAATGATATTTCAGAAGAAAAATTAAAGGAGTTGATGGATATGGATTCAGATATAAAAAAAGCTGAAGAAAGATTAGAATATTTAAGTAGTGATGCAAAGACAATAGAAATTTATAAGGCAAGAGAGAAATCATTACATGAAAGAGCTAATATGATAAGTAGTGCTATGGAAGAAGGCGAAAATAAAAAAGCGATAGAAATAGCAAAGAATCTGTTAGATGTGTTAGATATAGAAACCATAGCAATCAAGACTGGATTAAGTGTAGAAGAGGTTAAAAAATTAAAACATTAATAAATATATCACTTTTACGTATCGAGGTACTGTATGTGGTAAATAAATATAACTTTATAACAAGTTATTAAAAAGGAAATGCAAGATAAAATACAACTTTTCATCATGTTTTTTTATCCTTTACACTTTCCAAATAAGATAAACATAATTCTAAGTGGCTTAAAACCAAGGCTTGAAGTAGTTAAGAGGCATTTATGATAGGTGAAAGAGATAGAAAAAATGCAAGATTTTTGCAAGGTAAAAGGGAGGACTTTATTTTAATTAAATAAAGATTTTCTTCGGATGTGGTTTTTAATAACGGATATGGATTAGGTTTAAGGAAAAACTATTTTTAAATTGATGAAGGAGGAATGCGGGGTTGGAGGGTGTGAAAAGGCAAAAGTTTATTTTGGTTTGACATAGTTAGGAAGTAAAAAAATTTATTCTCAAAGATAGTGAAGATAATAAAGAGATGCACAAGATTGTAATAATTATCGTTTTCATGATTAATATGATGACATCAATAGTTGTTGACAAATTTAAACTAAAAATGATATACTTTTCCTGAAATAATACTTTTGGAGGTAATTTCTATGGAAAAGGTAATTCAATTTTTAAGAGAAAATTTCGTTTGTTGTTTAGCAACTTGTAGTAATGATAAACCGAGAGCATCTGCTATGGAATATGTAGTTGTTGGAGATAATGTATTATTTGCTACTGATGGTGATTCGATTAAAGCAGCTAATTTAAAAGCAAATAATAAAATCAGTTTCTCTGCTAATGCAATGCCTAAGTTTGTAACAATTGACGGAACAACTGCTACTCCCAATGAAGATGAGATCGATGCATATAATAAAATACTTTTTGAAAGACATCCTGAATTTAAAGAAATGGTTGAAAAAGGTATGATGAAGCCTTTTGTTTATTTTAAACTTGTCCCTGAAGTTGTATATTATAACGATTATTCTGCTGGTATGAGTCCAACAGAAGTAATTAAATTGTAATTGCGTGATCATTATATTTTATTAGTTATACGACAACATATAACACCAAAGTTTAGAGCCTAAGAAATCCACGACCACCTTCATTTCTAAGGGGTCTACTCTATACGCAAAACAATAATTCCGCGTATAGGTATCATTTTCTATAAAAACCCATGTGGGTGTAATTTCATTGTAGGATTTTTGAATAAAGATTTAAGTATAATAAAGAGCATTTAATCTTATGGGTTGAGTGCTTTTTATTATACTTAAATGGGAATATTTAACAATTAAATTTTGCTAAATGCTATAGCTTTTACTATAATTTATAGTGAATAAATGGAGGGGTTGGAGTGTGTTGAATTTTGCACGAGCAGTAAAAAAAGTATTTTATGATTTTTGTAAAGAAAGAGGAATTGAGATTGAATAGAAGGAGTTGATAAATCTTTATAATTAAAACTTTGTAATATAGTGTAGTTGAAAATATGGTATTTATAGTAGTTATAGTAAACTATAGAGAATCAACTTTTGTTGCAAAGCAATATAATACGCAAACTATGTCATTTGATTTTGGATTGATAAAAATTTAGTGGAGGTAATAAAGTGTCTGAAATTGTAAGATTAATAAAATATGATGAATTAAATGAGTTGCTTAATTTGTACAAGCAATTACAGCCTGAAGACCCTGACGTGTCCTGTAATGAAGACTTACAGGAAATATGGAATTCAATTTATAATAATCCTAACTTATATTATATTGTGGTTGAAGTGGACGGTAAGTTAGTATCTTCATGCAATATATCAATTATAAAAAATCTTACTAGAAATTTACGTCCCTATGGACTTATTGAGAATGTTATCACCGATTCAAGTTACCGAAAAAAGGGATATGCGACTAAAGCGTTAAATAAAGCAGTGGAAATTGCAAAAGAAAAAAATTGTTATAAAGTTATGCTTTTAACAGGTTCAAAAAAAGAAGAAACTTTAAAATTTTATGAGCAAGCGGGCTTTTCTAAAGGAATAAAGACAGGGTTTATAATAAAACTTTAATAAAAATATAAGTTGATACTTTCATGCGTTGAGATAGAATAATAAATTATTGTTTATTAATAGCTTATATATTTTCATTATCATGAGAGGGGATAAAATAAATATGGATAGCAAAAAAGGGTTATGGAACTCACAACAAAAATTATTAAAAAGTATAATGATGAAATTAGATAAATTTGATGAAACTATTAAATTATGTTTAGACCAACACTCAATGGTACATATATCTGAAATGTCGCAAACAAATGTTGTAACATTTGAGGATGAATTATGGGAAGGATTGGATGAAATAACATTTCGCACTATGCCAACTGCAAAGGATGAAGCGACTATAGCGTGGTGTTTATGGCATTCAACAAGAATTGAAGATATAACAATGAACATATTAGTTGCAGATGATACTCAAGTCATAAATAGCGATAACTGGCTTGAAAAAATGAATGTAAAGATTTATGACACAGGCAATGCCATGACTAATGAGGAAATTATTGATTTTAGTTTAAGTATAGATATTCAGGAATTGAGAAATTATAGAAAAGTTGTGGGTAGAAAAACTCGTGAAATTATTAAAAAATTTGAACCGTCAGATTTAAAAAGGAAAATGGAAGCGAATAGATTACAGCGTGTTTTAGATGAAGGAGGAGTTTTAAATGTTGAAGGTGCAAATTGGCTAATTGATTTTTGGGGTAGAAAGAATGTTGCAGGTATTTTATTAATGCCAGTAACTCGTCACCATATTGTGCATATTAATGAATCAATTCAACTGAAGCAAAAGTGCAGGAAATTGGGTAGAAAATAATGTAAAAACAAAAGAAAACATTGTTTAGAAATTTCTTATACTATACTAAATATTATTATATTAATAGTACAATACGAAGATTAGACGAAGTAATTATTGAAATTGAAAGTACGAATAATGCTCTTTGATAACTGGATAATACGGTATTAAAAAATGGAAATATTTATATTAATCTTCAAAGCTATTAAAAATCAAACAATTTTTAAAACATCGTATTATTCAAAACTGAATTTTATGGTGTTTTTACGTCGCACTTCAAAAAAAGGTTCAAAAAACTTTGAACCTTTTTCTTTTAGATTTTTTTGAAGATGTTATTCATATATCAACATTATCAGTTAACAAATCCTATTTTAAAAGGATTTTGTCTATTATTCCATAGGACATGGCTTCCTCGGCGGACATGAAATAATCTCTTTCCATATCTCTTAGTGTAGCATTTTGTTTTGATTTTTCATATATAAAGCGCACTAGCGCTTTCGTCGTTAGGCTGTTTAGATGTTCTTGGGCTTTACCTATAGTATTTAAAGCTTCATGTTTTTCAGTAACTCTGAATAATTCTAAAAAATTGTAAGCTAAGAATACTATAAGAAAATATCGTTCAATTGATATACTGCTTTGAACTCTATATTCATTAAAGCCTAGATTACTTTTAAAATACTTGTAAGAAGTCTCTATACTCCATCTATGCAAATAGTATTCAATTATAGTTTCTGCATTTAATTAAGATGTCGGTAGACATCAAGTATACAGGAGATTTGTAAGTACCTCTATTTACTTCATAACAAATAAGAACTTTAGCATTAGGAAATTTCGCAATATTACCTTCGTAAGTATATACCCTATAGTCCTTACCTTTGACTGTAACGAGGTCTAAGGTATTAGGGGTAATATATTTCTCAAACTCAGATAATTGCAGTGATATTCCTAGTGGAGATATTTTTCTGTTAGATTTAACTACTCCTATCAAGTGATATCCTCTTGATAAAGATGCTTCAATCAACTTACTATTTGTATACCAAGAATCCATAAGGCAATATACTTTTTCATAATTAGACAGAAGACTATCGTCCCATTTAGAACGGCTCAAAAACTTATAAATACAACTTTTATCTTTTGCAGAAGATACGCTTGCTGCAATTTTAGATAAAGTTTTAATGCTAGGTAAATTAATTAATCCGTTAACTATGCTGGTTAAATGATTAAATTGTGGTTTAGACATTCCATAACTTACATCATTTAAGTAGTTGTAAAGTTTATCATTAGATGAATTTTCGAAAGTGATTTTAACAGGTATATTGATTTGCTTAATTATCATTGCTTTTAAACCTAATGATAAAAATATTACAACACCGGTTTTGATTGATGATATGAAAAACCTAATGTTCTTGCCTGTTTTTTAGAAATAACTGTAGCAGTGGAGTTTGATGCAATTATATTAATGATGGAATTAACTAGTAGTATGAAGAATTTTTTTTACGAAGAAAATTCTTTTACTTTGTTTAGTATATTTTACTTTATTTAACATATTCTAAGTGAATTCTTAACCTTTAACTGCTATAGTTTAAGTAGATAGATTGATAAAGATCTGTACTAATTAAAAAAAGGAGATAGATTGATTGATGCATAGTAAGAAGAAAAAAAGTGTTATTGTAGGTGCTTTATCATTACTAGCGCTTACATCATTCACCCTGGGAAATGCTAGTACAATTTATGCCTCCACATTAGAAGGAAATACTGACTATTTTATTGTAAATCCATATTCGACAGTAGACTGGGATACATACGGTCATTATAAGGCAGATTTTCACGCACATAGTATTGAAAGTGATGGTGGTAACACACCTGCTGAAATGATCGAAGACCACTATGCAAAAGGTTTTGATATTTTAGCACTAACTGACCACAACTTCACTAATACTACATGGGATAGAACTGATAGAGAAGGAGTAGAGTACTTAACTACTCAGCGTTTAGAAGAAATTAATTCAGGAGTAGGCAGAGACGGTAGGGGTATGGTAGGTATCACTTATTCCAATGAACAATCAAGAGCTGATCACTTGAATACTTTCTTTGCAGATTTCAATAATGAACCTGGTGCTACTTTAGAAGAAAATATCGCCAAAGCAGAAGAATTAGGTGGTATTTCTCATATAAATCATCCAGGTAGATACACAGGTGCAAGAAAAGTAGATTTTGAAGAAGGAGAAAAAATTTCTACTGATCCTAAAGTAGTAGGAAAATATATAGACTTATTTAATAAATACGACTCACTTGTAGGAATGGAAATAATCAATAAAAAAGATGGTGATTCAGTAAGTGATAGAATTCTTTGGGATAGCATTCTTCAAGAAACTATGGAAAAGCGTAATCCAGTTTGGGGATTTTCAAATGATGATACCCATAACGTTAACAATACTGGTTTTAGCTATAACATGATGTTAATGCCAAAAAACAATAAAGAAAATGTTCGCGAGTCAATGGAAACTGGAACATTCTATGCGGTAGCAAAAGTAGCTAAAAGAGAACTTGGTATGGACTTTGAAGCACAAGGACCTACTCCAGTAATAGAAAACATTTCAGTTGATCAAGAAAAAAATTCTATTACAATTAAAGGAGAAAATTACAACACTATCCAATGGATTGCGAATGGGCAAGTAATAGCTACAGGAAATACATTAGACTTAAACTTATATGAAGACGAAGTAGATAGTTATGTTCGTGCACAACTATTAGGAGATGGCGGCATTAGCTTTACTCAACCATTCGGAGTTAATGAATACACAATAGATAATCTTAAAGATTCTGTAGAAGAACTTGATGTAAACAAAGGAGTTAAAAACAGCCTTACTGTTAAGTTAGATAATGCAAAAAAAGCAGTTGAAGAAGGAAAAGATAACTACGAAAACTTATTAAATGCATTTACAAATGAAGTAGAAGCTAAAAGTGGTAAAGAAATTTCTGTAGACCAAGCAGATAATCTTATTAAGTTTGTAGATGAAATTATCTTAAACATAACTTCACAAAACTAAAAATTATCTAATAATATTGTCAATAGCAAAACCTCAGGATTGATCTAAGACCCTGAGGTTTTGTATTGAGTATAAACAAGATTATTATTTACACCCCCCTTAACTCAAGGGGGTTGCACCTTTAAGCAAAAGTCTTAATTCTGCGTATTAGTATCATCATTCTATGTTTTTAGCTATATGTAACTCTTCAACTCTTACCTAGCCTTCAATTCCCAGTTCGGTAAGTTTTATAAATAAATTTTTCTAATCTAATTTTAATCTTTTTTTAAGGTTCTCTTAATTTCTCTAAATTATAATATAGACATAAGTTAAATTTAAATGAAAAGTTAAAAATATTTGGAGGGATTAGTGTGAAAGCAACATTAGAACAAATTGATTTATTAAGACAAAGGGCAAATGTAAGTTATAAGGATGCGAAGGAAGCCTTAGAAAAGTGTAATAATGATATAGTAGAAGCTTTAATTTATCTTGAGAAAGAGAAAAAAACTAAGGAAAATTCAGAGTTTAGCTGTAGTGGAAGCTTTATTGCTAAAGTTAAAAGTTTAATAAAAAAAGGAAATAAAATAAAGTTTATAATTAGTAAAAATGAGAATATTATATTGAATTTACCGATTAACTTGATAATATTAATAACTATAATTGCTCCGCCACTATCTATTGCAGCTCTTTTAATTGTATTATTTACAAATCATAAAATAAGAATAAAAAATGAAAAGAATGAAAACATGGAAGTAAATAAAGTATTTGATAAAATGAGTATGGTAGTAAATAATGCAAAAAATACCTTAACTAAAGATGAGGATAACTCAATTAAAAACGATGCTGCAGCACAATAATCTATAGATAATAGGAAAAGCTGCTATAAATTTATGCTAGGATAAGATCCTATAGATATACAACCTCAAAACTTGACTTAACCACCGGGGTATATTACCAATTCTTAGGCACCATAAATACTTTTTTATGAGTCTAAAGCTTGGATTTTGGAAAAGTCTAAGAACTTTGATAAACTCGTTTCACTCAAACAAATCTAAAGTTCTAAGGCTTTTCCAAAATCCCGCGCTAAGACTCATTAAAAAAGTATTTAAATGTGCCGTCAGAACTGGTAATATACCCCTCAGCATAAGTAAATTTTAGAAGTTGGATATCTATATCTAAATTATAAGTTTCACTTTATTTTATATATGTTGTATAATTGTGTAAAGCTAGTGAATGATGGTATCTCCCTCTTATATGAGAGGGAGTTTTCAATTTATTAGTTAATGGCAATAGTCCAATGGATAAATTTAATCAGGGAGGATAAATTATGGCAGGAGAAAAAATTCTTTTAATAGAGGATGAAGAAAAAATAGCTAGATTTCTTCAATTGGAATTGCAATATGAAGGATATATAGTTGATATAAGTTATGACGGAAGGGAAGGTTTAAATAAAGCTCTAAGTGGAGATTTTCGACTTATAATTTTAGATGTAATGTTACCTTCACTAAATGGTATGGAGGTTTTAAGAAGGCTCCGTCAAACTTCAGAAACACCGGTTATTATGCTTACAGCAAAGGATGAAGTAATGGATAAAGTTATGGGGCTTGATATAGGTGCGGATGACTATATAACTAAACCTTTTGCTATAGAAGAATTGTTAGCTAGAATAAGAGTAGTTTTAAAAAGAAAAGTAAATTCTATACAAGTAGATAATACCATAGAATTTAAAGGACTAAAATTGGATTTAGATAAACATATAGTAACTTTTAATGGGGAGCCAATAGATCTTACTAAAAGAGAGTTTGATTTATTAAAATATTTGATGAAGAATAATAGTATTGTGTTAACTAGAGAAAAAATATTGGAAAAAGTTTGGGGCTATGAATATTTAGGCGATACTAATGTAGTAGATGTATACATACGTTATTTGAGAAGCAAGATAGATGATAAATACAACCAAAAGATAATCCATACAGTAAGAGGGGTAGGGTATGTACTAAAACATGAATAATTTTAAAACTATAATAAAAATTATAATGAAAATAACTTTATTTTGTTTTTATATATTAACACATTTTATAAAGTTTAGTTGGAAGTTTATAGATAAGGTTTCAAGCAAATTTAGGATAAAATTTAGATTTTCTATAAGTTTTAAAATTACTACAGTTTATGTTTCTATTTTCTCTCTTATTTTCTTTCTTTTAAGCACAGCTGTATTATTAGGTTTTGGAATTTTCTTGAATCTTCAGGTACAGAATAAACTAATAAAGGATAGTGAAATTTTTAAAATCTATGCTAAAGAAAACTCACAAATATCAAATCAGATTATAAAAGCTTTATGTGAAAATGATAACATTAGTGTGAGAGTTTTTGATGAAAAACGTAGGTCAATTTATAATTATGGAGAAGTTATAAGTGATTTTTATTATAAGCTAGATTCTATACATACAATCAAAATTGATGGTAAAAGTATAATGGTTTTAAATAATAAAATAGAGTTAAAAGATAAAATTATTTATGTACAAATTTCAAAAGATTTATCAAAAGAAAAAGAGTATTTAGGACTTTTACTTTATATTTTAATAAGTTTGAATATAATAATATTAATTATTATTATAATATTTGGTTCAAGAGCTAGTAAGAAAATGCTTAGACCTATCGATAAAATGACAGAAACTGCAAAAGAAATATCAGTCTACTCATTAGATAGAAGACTAGATGTAAGTTATTCTCATGATGAATTAAAGGAGTTAGCTCAAACATTTAATGATATGCTTGATAGAATACAGCAGTCATATGAACAACAAAATCAGTTTGTTTCTGATGCTTCACATGAGTTAAGAACTCCTATAGCTGTAATACAAGGTTACGCTAATTTATTAGATAGGTGGGGGAAGAATGATAAAGAAGTACTAGAAGAATCCATAGGAGCTATAAAGAATGAAGCTGAAAATATGAAGGATTTAGTAGAAAAGCTTTTATTTTTAGCAAGAAGTGATAAAAATACACAAAAAATAGAAAAAGAAAATTTTTATATAAATGAACTAATAGATGAGGTTATAAAAGAAACGAAACTTATTGAAAGTAACTATAAAATTATAAATGAACACAATGAAAAAATAATTATAAATGCAGATAGAAAGCTTATAAAACAAGCTTTGAGGATATTTGTAGACAACAGCATAAAATTTACTCCTGAAAATGGATATATAAAGATAAATACATTCTTAGAAAACAGAAATTTACTTATAATTGTAGAAGATAACGGCATCGGTATTGCAAAAGAAGATCTGCCTTTTATATTTAATAGATTTTACAGAGCGGATAAATCTAGAACAAAGAAAAGTGGAGGAACTGGTTTAGGACTTGCTATAGCTAAGTGGATTATATATAAGCATAATGGAGGTATACTGGTAGAAAGCAGGTTGAATTACGGAACAAAAATAAAGGTTACTCTGCCTCTACTTACATGAAGAATAAAGCACTTCCAGTCACAGATACAGAAGTGCTTTATTTATGTTATTCACTATATCTTAGCATTGAATTAAGTGTAGGAATTAAAGCAGTTTCTAAAGCATTATTTGCTTCAAATAACGCTTCACTCATAATATTCCCTTCTTTCTTTTATATTAGATAGAACATTAATCCTAGTAACCCAGACACACCAACACACCAAAAAACATTAACTTTATATTTTACAATAGAAATCAAACCTATTAATGCAATTAGTAATGTAGGAACATCAATTATTGCTGCAGGAATTAGAGATATAATTGAAGATAATATGGAGCCAATTACTGCAGCATTTATCCCTTTAAGTGCAGCTTTAATCCATGGGATATCTTTAAGTCTTTTTAAATATGGAGCTGCAAGTAAAATAAAAACAAATGAAGGTAAGAAAATAGCTATTGTTGAAACTAACGCACCTATAAAGCCAAAAACTTTATAACCAATAAATGCAGCAGTTATCACTACTGGACCTGGAGTAACTTGTCCTAATGCTATACCTACTAAAAATTCGTTTTGAGTTAGCCATCCTAACTTATTTACAACTTCCTTTTCTATAAAAGGTATAATGACTAATCCACCACCATAAATAAATGATCCAACCTTTATAAAAAATAGAAATAGATTTGAAAGTAAAGGAAGAAAAGTTAAAGGTAAAGCAATAGAAAACATTTTATTTCTATTTTTTGAAGGAGTTGAGTATATAAGTATTCCAGCTATACCAGCCATAAGCATTGCAACAATCATATTTACTTTAAAGAAAGTTATAGCAATTGTTGTTAAAATAAAAATAATAAACTGAGCTTTACTGATTATTGTTTTCTTGTACATATTTAAGAGAGAAGACGATATTAATGCAATGACAACAGCGTTTATGCCATAAAGAATACCATTTATGCTAGGTATTTTACCAAATTTGAAATAAACATAACTTAATAAAGTAATTATTATAAAAGCGGGCAAAATAAATGCAATACCAGCTAAAGTCCCACCGAGAATACCTCCTCTAAGATATCCCATGTATATACCTAACTGAGTTGAAGCAGGACCAGGTAATAAATTACACACAGCAAGACCATCTAAAAACTCATCTTTTGTTGACCATTTTCGTTTTTCTACTAGTTCAGAATCCATCATTGCAATATGTGCCATTGGTCCTCCAAATCCTATTAATCCAATTTTAAGAAAATAATTTAAAATCTCTTTCATAAAAAGTGTCCTCCTTGACTGTAGTAAATTCAATTGATAAAATTAAATAATAATTAACGAAAGGTGATATCTAAAGATGATATCGAAATCCGATAATATAAATTAACAATATCACAGGAGGGATATAAATGCAAGAGCAAATAATGAGAAAATTATTTTTAGGATTTATTCACATACATATATTACATCATGCCAAAAAAGATCCCTTTTATGGATCTTGGATGATTAAGGAACTTAAGGAACATAGATATGAAATAAGTGCAGGAACGCTGTATCCTATACTTCACAATCTAGAAAAGAATGGTGTTTTGAAAGTTGAAGATAGAAATGTAGAAGGCAAAATGAGAAAATATTATTCAATAACTCCATTAGGTGAAGATGTTCTAACTGAAGCAAGAGCAAAGGCTTATGAGCTTTTTAAAGAGATAAAAGAATAGAAGGCATTCATATTTTATAGTTTAGACCCCATTAAACCTAGGGGGTACATCTTGACGCAAATATAATATTAATGCGTATCAGTATCATTTTTCTATCTTTAAAGGATTTTTCTTCTTTAAACAAAGGATACCATATTGAGCTGCGTCTAATAAAAAAAAGAACTTTCATACCATAGATTACCTGATTCATTAAACAATCTATCAAAAACAAAAAATATAGAGTCGTAATAAGTTCTAGTAGCAAGTGGACGGTTAACAACTACATGCATTTTAAAATCATTACAAATTGTTAACCGTCCCCTGCAATTAGATGGTGCCTCGGGTTATAGATTCACGTTTGCCGTGTTTGAGTAAGCTGACAATCCTGCATAATTTACGGCCGCTATTCGGTAGCTGTAGTGATTGCCAGGCACCACAGTTCTATCAGTGTAAAAGGCGATATTCATGGATAATCTCGGTCCAAGTGTGACAAGTGTGAAGTAGGCTCCCCCATTATCAGAGCGTTCGATGACAAAACCAGTCTCGTTATCGGAATTGTCCCACCAGGTCAAACGAACTCGCGGTCCCGTTAGCCTCCTTGCAGTCAAGTTGGTTGGAGCCGCTGGTGGCAGAACCTGATTTCGACCAACCTTCACCACGTTGGAAAAGTCAGAGTTCACTGTCATCGTTGGGAAGCCAGGAGTAGCGGTATCACCGACAGTGTTGGAGGCAAACACCCGGTAGTAGTAAGCGTTGTTCGTGTCGCCAATTAGATCGGTGTATGAATTTGAACCGGATGGCAGTGTTGCTAAAGTATTCCATGGGCCAGCGCTACTGACCGCTTTCTGTACAGTGAAGCTAGTCTCGTTTGTGGAATTGTCAGTCCAGGTTAAAACTACACGCTTTCTGTAGTGGAAACCGATAATATTAGCAGCTAGACTTGAAGGAGCTTTCGGTGGAACAGCAAACACCATTGCGTGCATCATATCCATCTCTTCGTGGGCGAGAATATGGCAGTGATAAACGTATTCCCAACCAAAGTTCACGTAGTGGTTAGTAACTTGGTTAATTGGATTTCCCAACGGGTCGAACCATCCTGCGGGTGGTGGAGGTGTTAGTACAGCGCCCTCGGGCATTGTCGGGTCCAGCAGGCGAACACTGTTTGGTACCTCAAATGGTACCTGTGAAGAGGTAGGAATATTCGGTCTCAGTGCAATAATTGTATGCTCCAGCGGGTTAACCCTGAAGGTTTCCTTCCAGCCTAGTTCATTAGAATCAGGCGGTATCAAAGCGCCGTCCCAGGCAACCCGGTTGATGAGCTGTGCAGAAAACAGATGGGTGTGAATGGTATGGGTATCCACACCGTTGTGAGTGATCTTCCAGATCTGAGTTCCATCATAAAGAGAGCCAATGGGAGTCGCATTAATATTTGCTGTGCCTTTGACAATGTCAACAGGCGGGCTGGCATAGCCGTAGACTACAAATTGATTGAAGTTAGAACTGGAGACCGGGAATTCAAGTCCAAGCATGCCGCTCATCCGTCCATACTCGGTATCATAGACTTCACCCATTTCGTCTTGTAAAGCCTTCGGTTCGATGGGCAGGGTAACAGGTGGCAGAAGAGCTCCATTCGCATCTATGGGGTGAAAGGTCTTGGAGAACTCATTAAGTTGCACATAGGCACTGGCAGCATCCGCAGGTAAATTCGTAACGTTGTAGGCAGAGTTGTAAGCGGCCTGTGGTATAATGATGGGATCATGGGACGCTTCAAAGACACCCCGTTTAGTGTCTGTTTTAGCAAACACTGCTTCCAGCGCAGTTATGTCGTACGCAGGAGCAGGAGTTAAAGCTGCCACTCTGATCTGCATGATGGTGCGGATGTTGGGACCGTAGCCCGGTTGCGTGGTGGGAGCACCACCCTCGGCAGTCAAGTCTGGGTTACCTGTGTAATAGTCATAGCGCGGGTCGGCCGCTGGGAAAGCTGCGGGAGCATCGTTGTATAGAATCAGGGTCTGCCCAGCATACTGGGAGAAGTCAACCATGACATCTGCCCGTTCTGCGGTTCCCAGCAGGAGCGAGTGCTGATCCACATTTCCAAAGTTGAAGTTTGTAGCATTCAGGTTCCAGGTGATGGGCTGGCTTGGTATCACCACAGGTGCTGGCAGAAAACCGCTTTCGGTACCGATCTGAATCCAGTCCGGTCCTTTCATGGCTGGATCGGGCACACCACTTGGCCAGTCGGCAGGAAGGCCTGGTATTCCGCAAGCGGACACCATCTTGACTTCTGTAGCATATCCTGTGTCAGGTGAAATATAGCCAGCAGGATCAGCTATATACATCTGTAGGTTAAAGAAACGGTCATCGGCGGCATTCAGTATGCGGAAACGGTAAGCCTTGGGCTCCACTTCCAAGTAGGGGTAGGCCGTGCCGTTGACAACTGGGGTGTCCATAAACGCCTCGCCTGGCATTGAAGGGTAAGGCATGGCGGGCATCATCGGTGGTTGCTCGGGTGCATTTTGAGGATCATAGTAAGGGTTCGGAACCGGCCCATGTTTTATATTCGTTGTGGGCGGCCAGAACCACGGACCGTACATCCAGCGACCAAACGGGTTTGCCCCTGTAGGATCCCAAGGATTCTGGGCAGGGCTATAAACGTGAGGATACCAGAGGTCACCGGTATTGGGTGTGCCAGGTGTTGTCCCCCATGCCCAGGTGGGATCCGTATTGAGAATGGTATTGGCATCAACGAAAGTCTTATCCTGAATGACAATGGGAATCCCAAGGTCGGGGAGAATCTTTTCCAAGCCCGGGTTGACGCCGGATTCATTGGTGCCATTGATCAGATCCTGTTCCACCTTGTCTGTCAGTAGATAAGCTGCTGCCTCTCCCACATAGACATTAAGGCGAGTGATACCATATGAGTGATCATGGTAGAACATCAGCCTAGCATTTTGTGCGTTGGTGTAGTACAAGGTCTGCACTCCATCCCGGGGGTCGTCTACATTCTCCATATCAGGGACATTCACTACACTGACACCCTCAGGATAGGGAGTGTCCTCTCCAGCAGGGGTAATCCACTGATGTGGAGTCCCATCACTGATCCAGACGGTGTTATTACCATGGAGATGGATGTTGGCACGGTTTTGCGTGTAATTCATAGGCTTGGCATCCATTCCTAGAGGTCCCATCCCAGCCCCCATAACGGTTGTATCCACCGGGATGAAGAGATCACCACCAGCACCGGTAGGAAGCAGATTGTAGAACTTGATCCGCACCGGTACGTCACGGGTGGCAATAATAACAGGTCCCATATAATGGGGCACATCCACACCGTAAGCCTGGGTGCCATCACCTTTTAAAATCGGTGTACCATTATAGGTCAAAGCAATTTGCGCTCCGGGAACGACTGTTGTGGACAATTGCACATAGCCTCGGAGTGTGGTGGGTGGCAGATCCGAGTGCATCTGCTCTTTAAACTCAACAACGGCGATTTCGTAGTAGTCAGAGCCTGGATAAGTTGTCTTATCAGCCACAGCAACCGGGATGTACTGCCCCAAAGCGTTTGTACCGCTAGGTCCAAGCCCCGGTATTGCATCAACGAATTTTCTCAGCGGCGGACTATAGGCCCAATTGGCGGTACCGAAATAGTCTGGAACCAGGTATCCAGTATCCGGATCCACCACGAGGGCTGCCCGAACTAAAGATTTGTTATTCTCCATTTTTTTCCTCCTTGTAGATTTATTTGTACAGCGATATTACCACTAGCTTTTATGATCCATATATATTATTCATTATGTATACTATTTGTGAATGAATCATTATAAAAAATAATTGGTGCTCCCACGATTTGATAGACCCTTAGAGTCCAACATTCAGCATCATGAAGGCAATTGCTGAATCCGATCTAATCGAAACAATTGGCTTAAGATATTTCAATTCAAAACGCCTTTTACAGGTACTGCTACAGTTAAGTTATATGATTCACTTACAGGAAAACAATATAACTCTGTCAGTATCAGCAAGAGCTATTGCCTATAATGGTGCAAGCTTTTGGATTTTAATAAGTGATGGTTCATTTAAAAAGTTAGATAAAAGTTTTAGTGTCTTATCGTCCTATTCAAAAAGTTCTGCCATACCAGATGACCTTGTTTATAATGTGCAATATTATGATATTGCAGCAAATGATAACTATGTTTATATAACATACAATGGATGTACAGATACTTCAGGTTCAAGCTCCAAATTTAAAAGTTGTATAGCAAAATATAATAAGGAAGGAATTTTTTCTAATGATGAGAAAGCCGCAAGTTTCGCGGCTTTTTGTGCTGCAGTTTTTCTAGGTAAAGTTATTTTGCAGTTAGAATTAGTATGTGAATGAAAATCCAGCAACTTAGTTATTTAATTTACAACATTAATTGGTTTTCCTTCAATAAAAGATTTAATGTTATTAGCTAGGAGCTCAATAAGCCTTTGTCTAGATTCAAAACATTTCCAGCCTATATGTGGAGTAAGAATAACGTTTCCAATAGTAAATAAAGGATTATCTAGTTCAGGTGGCTCTGGATCTTGAACATCAAGTGCAGCGCCGGCAATTACTTTATTTTGTAAAGCTTCAATTAAATCAGTTTCCTTTATAATGGCTCCCCTTGAAGTGTTTATGATAAATGCTGAAGGCTTCATTAGCTTCAACCTGTCTTTATCAATAAGATGTTTTGTATTGTCAGTAAGTGGGCAGTGGATAGTAACAAAATCACTCTGCTTAAGTAATTCTTCAAGAGAAACAGATTGTATATTTGGATGGGTCCACTGTTTGGGAGTCCGACTGTAGACGAGAATGTTCATTCCAAGAGCTCGTGCCACTTTCATAACCTGCTGTCCAATAGCTCCAGCACCAATTACTCCAAGTGTCTTATTTTGAATTTCAAAATGTGGAACCAGAAGGCATTTAGTAAAGTTATCAAAATTTTTCTGTTTAATCATGTTCTGCTGCAGAGTCAATGATGAGCTTAAATTTAATATGAAAGCAATAACTAACTGCGCTACTGCCTCGGTACTGTAGCCAGGAACATTGCAGACAGTAATATTCTTTTCTTTTGCGGCAACTATGTCTATGTTGTTATAGCCAGTGCCGGCTTCACAGATAAGTTTAACGGAAGGAGGGAATTGAACAATCAAGTCTCTTCCTATAGGTAGTTCTTTTGTGATGACAACATTCTGATCTTTAACTCTTTCTAAAATTTCCTCATTGTTACTTTCCTCATATTTTGTAACAGTTGAGATTTCTATTAATGATGAAAAATTAAGTTTGTTATCAAAGTCTAGCTTTGCTGAATTGAGAAATACTGTATTTTTCATAATTACCTCCTAGTATTGGAATATTTATAAATATTAATATACTCTAGATGTAGGTTGCTGTCAAAAATATTATATAAATTACAGTGTACTTTCTTCGCATATTTCAGAAAAACGGCCTGATGACTATGTTATAGAGTATCCTGCTGAAGAACTCGATCTTGATATGAGAGCGTATAAACTACCGATGCTAGCCAGAAAGCGTAAACCACTCGGTAAAATAAAACACTCTGCAAATGAAACGTCCCCTTATCTTACCAGTGGTCATGATTTGATTTTTTGCTTTCCTTTAAAAAATGTATATGCCACGTACCTATTAAGATCTTGTAACAAAAGACCTTTCAGAGAATAGATTGTTGGATTAATTCGGCAACGTATAATAAAAGGAAAGAGTGGGAAGGATACCATTAGTCATTGCAAGCTACTAAAGCAAAAAGAAGTGTACAGTTTGGTAGAAGTAGAACATGAACCCTTTAAAAAGGAGTGAGAATATGGATACGCCAGAGAATGTTAAATTAACTAAGGACATTAAAAAAAATAAGGAGATGATCCAGCAAAGGCTTCCCATTAAAAAAAGTTTTGATGTCATCGGAAGAGAAGTACTCATTGGGCAGAGAGAAGCCTATTTGGTTTTTATTGACGGTTTTGCAAAGGATGACATTATGCTTTGGATTTTAGAGGTGCTGCAGTCTTTGAAGGAAGAAGACATAACAAAGAATACCATTATCACCTTAATGAAGCATAAAATAGGATATATTGAGGTAGAGAGCTTTTCTGATATAAAGCAAATGGAATCTTCAGTGCTAGCTGGCGCAGTTGCACTTATAATCGATGGTGAAGAAGAAGGAATCATTATTGATGCAAGAGAATACCCTGTACGAAGTCCGGAGGAGCCAGACTTAGAGAAGGTTACTAGAGGCTCACGGGATGGATTGGTAGAGACAATTATATTTAATACGGCGCTCATCCGAAGAAGGCTGCGGGACCCAAATCTTATATTTGAGATTAAAAGTGTAGGCAAGCGTTCCCAAACAGATGTGGTCATTGCCTATATAAAGGACTTGGTTGACGAGAAGCTGCTAAAAGAGATTCAAGATAAAATAGATAAGGTAGATGTGGGAGCCTTGGTAATGGCAGAAAAGACGTTGGAAGAGTTGATTATAAAGAAACATTGGTATAATCCTCTTCCTCAGGCTAAGTTTACAGAACGACCAGATGTTGTGGCAGCTCACTTGATGGAGGGTCACATTGCAATCATTGTAGACACTTCCCCTAGCGTTATGATTCTTCCTGTTACCATGTTCCATTTTACGCAGCATGCTGAGGATTACTATCAAAACATCACTGTAGGAACTTATATACGGTGGGTACGCTTTTTAGGAATGCTTTCTGCCTTTGTACTGCTTCCGCTATGGCTTTTACTGGTAAATAATAAGCAATACCTGCCGCATTTTTTGCAGTTCCTAGGGCCGAAGGAATCCAGCAATATTCCTTTATTTGTTCAATTTATTTTACTTGAATTTGGATTGGATTTACTGCGAATCTCCTCTATTCATACTCCAAGTGCACTGACTACTTCTTTGGGTATCATTGGCGGTTTGATGCTCAGCGAGTTTGCAGTAAAAATAGGGTTGTTTGTATCGGAAACTGTGCTCTATATGGCGCTTGCAGGAATAGGAACTTTTGCTACGCCTAGTGTGGAGTTTGCTATGGCAATCCGTATTTTTAGTCTGTTGCTAGTGGTGCTGACAGGATTGTTTAACATTTATGGATTTGCTGCAGCAATCATCATAATCTTTGTCATCACTTATAAAACCAGTTCCTTTAAGAATGGAAAGAAGTATACTTGGCCGCTTCTTCCTTTCGAGTGGAAACCCTTATCACATATCCTATTTCGAAGGCCAATACCAGAAATTAAAGATAGTAAAAAGGAGTAGAATTGCTTCAATGTTGAAGGAAACCTTATAACTATTATTTATTTTCCAACATGTATAAACAAGTGTTGACATACTTGTTTATACATGTTATCATATTTCCATAACTTATATATACGCAGTAAATACATAATTTGTATTATAATTCCATAAAGGGGGAAGATTACAATGGAAGTTTCAAAAAAATCAGTAGAAGAAATTATTGCAGCTGTTGGTGGTAAAGATAATATAGCTGCCGCAACTCACTGTGTTACTAGGTTAAGATTTGCTCTAAAAGATGAAAATAAAGTGGATAAAGCTAATCTTGAAAAAATTGATATAGTTAAGGGCTTTTTTTCAACTAATGGACAGTTTCAAGTTGTTATAGGTCCTGGATTAGTGGACAAGGCTTGTGACATACTTATTGAAATCACGGGAATTAAAAGTGCAACAAAGCAGGAGCTAAAAGATGCAGCAGCAGAAAAGCTTAATTTAATTCAACGTCTGGTGAAAACGTTAGCAAATGTATTTATACCAATACTTCCAGCTATTGTTGCTGCGGGTTTATTAATGGGTATGAATAATATTCTTGCTGGTAAAGGTATCTTTTTTGCAGACAAGTCATTGATTGATGTTTATACTCAGTGGAAGGATCTTTCAGATGTTATAAATCTTATAGCTAATACTTCTTTTACATTTTTGCCAGCATTAATTGGTTGGTCAGCAGTTAAAAGATTTGGTGGGAATCCACTTCTTGGTATTGTGCTAGGATTAATGCTTATTCATCCATCATTACTAAACGCTTATAATTATGGAGAAGCTGTTACAAAGGGAACAGTACCATATTGGAATTTACTAGGACTTAAAGTAGCTAAAGTAGGATATCAAGGACAAGTTTTACCAGTATTATTTTCATCTTACTTGCTAGCAAGATTAGAAATAGGTTTAAATAAACTTATTCCTGATTCAATTAAATTATTGTTTGTTGCACCTATAGCTTTGTTAGTCACAGGTTTTTTATCCTTTATCGTAATTGGACCAGTAACCTTTTTTATAGGTAACGAAATTACTTATGGATTAGTTTTCATATTTGATAAACTACCAGTATTAGGTGCTATTATATATGGTGGTTTCTATTCAGTATTGGTTATAACAGGTATGCATCAAATGTTCCTTGCATTAGATATACAGCTTATAGCAAGTACAGGTGGAACTTTCTTATGGCCTATACTTGTTCTTTCAAATATTGCACAAGGTTCTGGAGCCTTAGCCATGATGTTTATAACTAAAGATGAAAAAGTAAAGGGATTGTCTTTTACATCTGCTATTTCAGCTTATCTTGGAATAACTGAGCCAGCTATATTTGGAGTTAACCTAAGGTTTAAATTTCCATTCTTTTCTGCTATGGTAGGTTCAGCAGCAGGTGCCATAGTTATAACATTAAACCATGTTAAAGCTACTTCTATAGGAGTTGGAGGATTACCTGGCTTTTTATCAATATTTCCACAACAATGGGGAGCTTTCTTTGTAGGTATGCTTATAGCTATAGTGATTCCTTTTATATTAACCTTCGCATTATCAAAGTTTAAAAATTTTGACTTACCAAGCTTAAAAAATATGAAACTTAGCAAAAATCAATAATTTAAAATATAAATAGGTGGTGTTACGTATGAATGAACTTTGGTGGAAAAAGTCTGTTGTATATCAAATTTATCCAAAAAGCTTTAAGGATACAACAGGAAATGGAATAGGAGACTTACAGGGAATAATAGATAAACTTGATTATATAAAAACTTTAGGGGTAGAGGTTATATGGTTGACCCCTATATATGAGTCTCCACAGCGGGATAATGGTTATGATATAAGTAATTATTATAAAATAGATTCTAAATACGGAAGTATGGATACTTTTGAAAATTTATTAACAGAAGCTCACAAAAGAGGGTTAAAGATTATATTGGATATGGTAGTTAATCACACTTCTACAGAAAATGTGTGGTTTAAGGAGTCCTGTAAATCTAAAAATAATCCCTATAGAAATTTCTACATTTGGAAAGATGGTAAAAACAATATGCCACCTAATAATTGGCAGTCTAAATTTGGAGGTAGTGCATGGAAGTATGATGAAACTTCAGGACAATATTATCTTCACCTTTTCGATGTTACCCAAGCGGATTTAAACTGGGAAAATCCAGATCTGAGAAAAAGTATATATGATATGATGGACTTTTGGTTAAGCAAAGGAGTAGATGGCTTTAGATTAGATGTAATTAATTTATTATCTAAAGATCAGGATTTCCCTGATGATACTTTAAATACACCGTCAGAAGATGGCCGTAAATTTTATACAGATGGTCCTAAAATTCATACCTTTTTAAAGGAAATAAATAAAAATGTATTTTCAAAATATGATAATATGTTAACTGTTGGGGAAATGTCTTCTACTTCTATATATAATTGTATAAAATATACAAATCCCACTGAAAAAGAATTAAGTATGACTTTTAGCTTTCATCATTTAAAAGTAGACTATCCTAATGGTGAAAAATGGGTCGCGGCAGAATTTGATTTTATAAAGCTTAAGCAGATATTAAGTGATTGGCAATATGGAATGATTAAAGGTAATGGATGGAATGCATTATTTTGGTGTAATCATGATCAACCAAGAGTAGTATCACGTTTTGGAAACGATAAAGAGTACCACAATGAGTCTGCTAAAATGTTAGCCGCTACTGTACACCTGTTACAGGGTACACCTTATATATATCAGGGTGAAGAAATAGGAATGACAAATCCAAATTTTGATAAAATACAGGATTATAGAGATGTAGAATCCATAAATGCCTATGATATATTAAAATCTAAAGGAAAATCGGATAAAGAAGTTATGGATATACTTAAGCAAAAATCCAGAGATAATTCTAGAACTCCAATGCAATGGGATGCTTCTAAAAATGCAGGTTTTACTGAGGGAACTCCATGGATAAATGTGTCACAAAACTTTTCAGATATAAATGCAGCCAATGCATTAAAAGATAAAAATTCTATTTTTTATCACTATCAAAAACTTATAGAATTGAGAAAGAAATACGATATAATTGCCTATGGAGATTTTCAGCTTATATTGGAGAATGATCCACAAATATTTGCATATATTAGACGTTATAATGATGAAAAGCTCTTAGTTGTAAATAATTTTTATGCTAAAGATACGACCTTTACTCTTCCTAAAGATTCAATTTTAGAAGGAAAATCTCAAATATTAATATCTAATTATGCGGATACAAAAAACAATATAAATGAGATTATATTGCGTCCATATGAATCTGTGGCTTTCTATATAGAGTGAAACACAATAATTCTAAAAAGTATCAGTGATATTTAAAACTCACTGATACTTTTTTAAAACTCATTTGGCGTATAAGACTATCCGATTTAATACTTCTTATATAGTAGAAAACTTCATTTCAATCTAAGAATTATGTTTTAACAGAACCTGCGAAATTCTCTTGTTGAAATGGGGATATTGAGTATAAAGCCACCATCTTTCTTTAGATAGCGGTAGTTCACTATTTTCATAATTATATGATATACTCTATATGAAAATAGCTGTTGGAGGACTACTAATGGACAAAAAATATATATGTATATACGAAAATATAAAAAATGATATACTTAAGGGTAATTACAAATCAGGTGAAAAGCTTCCTTCTGAAAATGATTTTTGTAAAATTTATAATACAAGTCGTGGTACGGTTAGAAGAGCTTTAGATATGCTATCAGAAGAAGGCTTAGTAAACAGTGTTCATGGTAAAGGAGCTTTTGTTTTAGATAACAATCAAATTACTTTTTCCTTTGGGAACCTTGTGAGTTTTGCTGAAGTTTCCAGTATAAATGGAAATGATTTTGTTACCTCTGTATCAAGATTTGAAGAAGTATTAATAGATAAAGCTTTACATAAAAAAACTTGTTTAGCAGAAGGAAAAGAAGCTTATAAATTACATCGTATCAGAAGCCTAAATAATGAAAATATTATCTTAGATATAAATTATTTTCTAAAAGATAATGTTTTAAATCTTACAAAAGAAATTGCAGAAAAATCTATTTATAAATATATTGAAGAAGCTTTGAATACTAAAATAGGTTTTGCTAAAAGAATTATAAAAATTGAATCAGCTAATTCTATTGATAAAAAAAACCTAGATATGCAATCCTATGATTTCGTAGTAGTAGTAATAAACTTTGTTTATTTAAATGATGGAACTCAATTTGAATATACAGAATCAAGGCATCGTCCTGACCGTTTTGAATTTTGTGATTTTGCTAGAAGAAGATAATAAAAATATGATAGTAATAAAGTTCATTATGAAAGATGGTAAGGTAAAAAAAGTGCCCTTACAAAAACAACCTGTAAAAAGCTTATTTACAGGTTGTTTTGTATAGAGTTATTTTAGTTATCACCATCAAAGAGGTTTCCAAGGCCACCTAGAATACTTCCTTCTTCTTTTCTTCCACCTCCATAAGGAGCGGCTGCAAATACACGTTCTGCAAGTCTGTTAAATGGAAGAGATTGAATCCATATACTTCCAGGACCTGAAACAGTGGCAAAAAATACACCTTCACCACCAAAGAAAGTATTTTTAATTCCACCTACGAATTCTATATCGTAATGTATGTCCTTTGTCATAGCAACTAGACAGCCAGTATCTATTTTTAAAGTTTCACCAGGTAATAAATCTCTTTTTACTAGTGCACCACAAGAGTGAATAAAGGCTAATCCATCTCCTTCTAACTTTTGAAGGATAAAGCCTTCACCACCGAAGAAACCAACACTTAATTTTTTTCTAAAATCTATACCAACAGATACTCCTTTTGCTGCGCACAAGAAAGAATCCTTTTGGCATATAAGTTTTCCACCAAGCATACTTAAATCCATAGGAATTATTTTACCAATGTATGGTGCTGCAAAGTTTACCTTTTGTTTTCCATAACCTATGTTAGTATAGGCTGTCATAAACAAGCTTTCACCAGTTAGTACTCTTTTTCCGGCGCCAAGGAGCTTATCCATAAATCCACCTTTGGATTTGGAGGAACCATCTCCAAATATTGTTTCCATTTGAATATTAGCGTCCATCATCATCATGCTTCCAGCCTCAGCCACTACAGTCTCTCCTGGATCAAGCTCTATTTCAACGAATTGAATATCATCTCCATAAATTTTATGATCAATTTCATGAGAATTCATATACATCATCCTTTCTTTAATATTATTATCTTCAATATATATTAATTTAGTCTTAAGTTCAATATATTTATGATATATATTGAGAGATAAAGTGAAATTTGAATCAGATGGAGTTTTTGACCCCACCTGATTCTTCCTTTTATTATTTAGAGTAATGGTTTATAATGTTTTTAGGTGAGAAAAGGAAGTGAGTTACATGGAAACAAAAATGGTGAATATTGGTCGGATGATTTTGATTGGTTCAACAGGGCGTAATAGTGGTAAAACTACACTTGCTGTGGAATTGATTAAAAAATGGAAAGATAAATTTCCTATTATTGCATTAAAAATAACCACAATTGAACATAGGAATGGAAAATGTCCAAGAGGTGGACAGGGCTGTGGAGTTTGCGCCAATATAAAAGAAAATTTTGAATTGTTAGAGGAAAATAATAAAAGTAAAAATAAAGATACTTCGCTATTACTTGCAGCAGGAGCAGAAAGAGTATATTGGCTTAAATGTTTAAATACTCATATTTATGAGGGAATAAAGCACTTTATGTGTGAAATTCCTAAAGATACATTAATAATTTGCGAATCCAACAGTCTTCGTAATGTTGTTATGCCAGGAAGTTTTATAATGCTTAAAAGTATGGAAAATAATATTAAAAAATCCGCAAGTGAAGTAATAAGTAAGGCAGATGTTATAGTAGAAAATGATTTTGAAAATAGTATTAAGAATTTAGCTGAAAAAATAGAAATTAAAAAAACTCAATCAGATTTCCTAATAAAAGTGTAGAGCTAAAAAATAAACTACAGCAGGGGCATAATATTATAGGAAGTGCCCTTGAAAAAACAACCTGTAAAAGGTTTATTTACAGGTTGTTGTATACAGGGTTATTTGGTAATCATATCAATTCATTAAGTGTGTTATCAATATTTACATTATTTAGATCATTGAGCCATTTTTCTGAAATTATTACATGTTTGCAATTACTAGATTTGCTTTTCAAGTAAGTATAAATTATTTGAGACTCGTCGATTTCTTCTCTTCCAATTTCTATTAAACTATTTCCACCTTTGTCATTAAAGTAAAACAAAATATTGGTTTTGAAAATGGCCTTTAATTTTTCTAAATCAAAGCTTTTTAGTTCATACTTTTCACTAAAAAGTACTTTATTCCCCTTAATAAGAAAAAATTTAACGTTGTGGTCATCTAAATACTCAAGCAAAGCGATATTTTTATTCTCTTCAATAAATTCCACAACCTTGACTTTATCAAGTAAATAGTTTACTGCACTTATGTAATCTCTAAACTTAGCAGCGTTTTCAAAATCAAATTTCTCTGCGGCACTGTTCATGTTATATTCCATTTCTTCAAGAATGCTTTTGTCAGTACCATTGAGGAGCTTTATTATTTCATCAAATATAGAAAAGTATTGTTCTCTTGGAGTACTATCTAAACACATGCCAATGCATAAGCCTAAAGAATAATTCAAACAACAGGAGGCTTTTCGTGAATTACTGCTGCATAGTATTTTACAGCATTCTTTTATGCCATGAAGTCCTCTTTCTACTGTATTTCTATTTGTGTATGGTCCAAAGCAAAGCTTTCCATCACCTTTACTGGGTTCATTTGAAATTTCAATATCAGGATATTTTTCATTAATTTTCACATTTATATAAGAATAAGATTTTGGACTTTTCATTTGTTTGTTATATATAGGTTTAATTCCTTTTATCAATTTACATTCAAGCATAAAGGCTTCAAATTCTGTATCAGTAAGTATATATTCAAAATCCTTTAGGTTTTTAACTAATTTCAAAACCTTCGGGGAATGTGACTTTGAGTTTTGAAAATATGACCCAACTCTGTTTTTTAGGTTTTTTGATTTACCCACATAAATAACACTATTAAGGGAATCCTTCATAAGGTATACGCCTGGGCAAGAAGGAAGTTTTTTAATTTTTTCTTTTAAGTCCATACTATTTCCTCCTTTAAGCAATTTTTATCCCATGACTACTCCATAATCCTATACCATACCTTCGTAGGTTCTTAAAATAATATTGGTTACTAAATCATTTTCCATAAGATCATTCATTTTTGAAAGTATTGAGTTAATATATATTAGGTCATTGTGAAGACTTTTTAAAGTGTTTATGATGTCTATATTTTGAAAGTTATTTTTAATATCATAGGATAGTATAGACTCTCCTTTATCACTTATATTAATATGTATTGAGTTTTTTACATTTCCCTTTTGTTTATAAATTAATTCTTTTTTATAAAGATTCCTTACAATCAGATTTGCAGTTGACTTTGACCAAAAACCTATTTTACTAAGCTCTGAAGAGATTATATTAGGAAAGGCTTTTATAATATTAAGTGCTCTTAACTGAGGGTATGTTAAATTAAAATCAATAAGTATGCTAGAATGCTTAGACTGGATTGTAAGTACAAAAATCCTAATTAAATTATAAATAAATACAAGTTTTTTTATGTAATCTCTTTGGCTGTTAGCAAAGTCATTAAAATCAAACTTAAGCTCTAGTTCATTTAATCTTTCTATATATTCAAGTATATACTTGTTGTCCTCTGTTATAATAGTAAATTTAAGAGTATCAGATAAAAGGTTTAAATCTTCATAACTAAACTCATTTAACAATTTTAATAAGGCTATGTTTGAGTCCTTCTTTATTTTGGTTTCTAAAATTTTTTCTTCACCTAGGGAGGTTAACTTAAGTGTATGTGTTTTTTTATTTGATGTATCTTCTTTATAAATCAAATCTTTTTGAAATAATATCTTTATAATATCGGATACTGTAGGTGGACTCCAACAGCCGATTTTTGCGATTTTGTCTTGAGATATACCAGGGAAACACCTAATTATCCAAAGTACTCTAAGTTGAGGGAGTGTTATATCATGCTTTTCAATTTCAAGATTGTATGTGTATTCAATTTTTAAAAATACATATCTTGATAGATTGTAAAAAGAGTGTAATTGAAAACCTATATCATTTCGTTTCATATGATACCTCTTGTAATATGATTTTTAGTCAATAGTATTATATCATAGTTTAATAATGTGTTTAAAATTTTTTCAAAATAGTAAAGTAAAATATATTTAATTAAAAACCACTGTAGATTCAAGGCTCACCTCTCAAAAGGTACTAAGTTAATAAAAAATTATAAGTCTAAGGGATAACCTCTAGACTTTAAAACTAAGTGCGGTAGTTATTGCGGTACTTTAAATTTTTCAGAATAAAGAGTTGATGGATATTAATCATATAGATATATAACAATGTTTTTGTATGCAATATTTTAATTAAAAAAGTATTAATATGAAAAATACAAATCAATATTATTTCATTTGTATTGACTTATCTAACTATATAATATAGAATACCAATGTGAATAAACTGTTAATAAGTAGTGTATTTGCCTGTTATATTATTAATTTTCAATAGTTTTTTCCAATATATTAATTAATAATGTGACAGAAATCATTTAAAAGGCACTAAAGTGCCATTAAGGATTTTGCAATAATTTTCTATAATGTCTTGCATCTTTGTGGTGTTTTTTGTCAAGTGTCTTTGAGATGCGTACATTTACAGCTATAATTAAGGAGGCTATTTTTTATGAAAAGAAAAATTTCTTTGCTTTTGGTACTAGCTATGTCAACTTCTTTGACGCTAGCAGGCTGTGGTTCCAAATCAGACTCAAAAGCAAAAGTGGACAACGATGTGATAAAAATCGGAGTATTTGAGCCTATGACAGGAGCAAATGCGGCAGGGGGGCAGCTTGAAGTAGAGGGTGCAAAACTTGCAAACAAGCTTTATCCAACAGTTCTTGGTAAAAAGGTAGAATTAGTTTTTGCAGATAACAAGTCTGATAAAGTTGAAGCAGCTAGTGCAGCTTCAAATCTTGTAGAGCAGGAAAAGGTTAATGCTATTATAGGAAGCTGGGGAAGCGGAAACTCTATGGCGGCAGGAGATGTAGTTATGGATGCTAAGGTTCCAGCGGTGGCAGCTTCTGCTACAAATCCTCTAGTAACTGCAGGAAATGACTACTATTTTAGAGTTTGCTTTATAGATCCTTTCCAAGGTACTGTTATGGCAAAGTATGCCGCTGAAAAATTAAAGGCTAAAAAGGTAGCACTGCTTCAAGAAGTTTCAAGTGACTATTCTGTTGGTATATGTAAATTCTTTACTGATGCCTTTGAAAAGATTACAGGAGATAAAAATGCTATTGTAGCTAAAGCTAGCTATAATACAGGAGATCAGGATTTCACAGCTCAGCTTACAAATATAAAGAGTAAAAATCCAGATGTAATATTTGCTCCTGGTAACTTTACTGAAGGAGCATTAATAATAAAACAAGCAAGACAGCTTGGCATAAAAACTCCTATTATAGGAGCAGATACTTGGGAAACTCCAGAATTTATAGATATAGGTAAGGAAGCAGTGGAAGGAACGGTTTTCTCTACTTTCTTTGCTACTGAAACTCCTATAACTAAAGAATCAAAGAAGTTCCTTGATGAGTATAGAAAAGAATATAAAAAGGAACCAGCTGCAGTTACAGCTTTATCCTATGATGCTTACTTAGTAATACTAGATGCTATAAAAAGAGCTAATTCTACAGATCCGGTAAAAATAAGAGAAGAAATTGCGAAAACTAAAAACTTCCCTGGTGCTGCTGGAGTAATTACTATAGATGAAAATAATAACGCTGTAAAAGATGCAGTCTTAAAGGTAGTTAAAGATGGTAAATTTACTTATCTTGATACCATAAAACCAGAACAGAAATAAATTAGGTGGTGAAAATATGACTTTAAGTACATTTATGCAACATTTAACAAATGGAATTTCCCTTGGAAGCTTATATGCTCTTATAGCTATAGGTTATACCATGGTTTATGGAATACTAAAACTTATAAACTTTGCTCATGGAGATATTTTTATGATGGCTGCTTACTTCGCATTTTTCGGAGTAGCTACTTTCAATCTTCCTTGGTATTTTGCTTTTATAATAGCTGTAGTTATAACGGGATTACTTGGAATGACCATTGAGTTTACAGCTTATAAACCTCTTAGAAGTGCACCTAAAATATCTATTTTAATTTCAGCTATTGGTGTTTCTTTCTTGCTTGAAAACTTAGCAGTTGTTTTATTTGGAGGAAGACCAAAAGCATTTCCAACTCCAAAGTTATTTACAAATGTAGTTACTATAGGTGGAGTTGCCATTCAAAATCTTACTTTTATAATTCCTGTAGTAACTGTAATATTGTTATTTATTCTATTATATTTAGTTAATCATACAAATGTTGGTATGGCTATGAGAGCAGTGGCTAAAGACGTTGAAACAGCTAAACTTATGGGTATAAAGGTAAACAGAATAATTTCCTTTACTTTTGCTGTAGGTTCAATGCTTGCTGCTGTAGGAGCTATGATGTGGTCTCTTAAATATCCACAAATAGTTGCTCTAATGGGAATGATTCCTGGTCTGAAGTGCTTTATAGCTGCAGTTATAGGTGGTATAGGAGATATTACAGGAGCAGTTATTGGAGGTTTTATTCTTGGTATAGGTGAAATTATGTTAGTTGCTTTTCTTCCAGGGTTAACTGGATATAGAGATGCCTTTGCTTTCATACTTTTAATAGTAATATTGTTATTTAAACCTACAGGAATAATGGGCAAAAATTTAACAGAGAAGGTGTAAAATATGAAAGAGAGAAATAAAATTTTAACTATAGCTCTTATTGCAATTGTATTTTTACTCTTATTAGCTGCAAATAATGGCTTAGATACATATAAAATTAGAATTTTAAACTTGTGTGCAATATATACAATTCTTGGACTTAGTATGAACTTGATAAATGGATTTACTGGTTTGTTTTCACTTGGACATGCTGGTTTTATAGCAGTAGGTGCTTATACCTCTGCGCTTCTTACTATGTCTGAAAAAGTTAAAAATCAGAATTTCTTTATGGAACCTTTAATGGCTCCTCTAAATCATATATCCATGCCATTTTTACCAGCATTAATTTTGGCAGGACTTGTTTCAGCAGTACTTGCATTTTTAATAGGTGCTCCTGCTTTAAGACTTAAGGGAGATTACTTAGCTATTGCTACATTAGGTTTTGCAGAAATTATAAGAATAGTTCTTAATAATGCTCAAGGTTTAACTAATGGTGCTTTGGGACTTAGAGGTATTCCACATAAAACTAATTTATGGTGGAGCTTTGGTATAGCAATTGTTACTATCATAATTATTGTTTCTCTAATAAATAGCTCTTATGGAAGAGCTTTAAAATCCATAAGAGAAGATGAAATTGCAGCGGAAAGTATGGGAATAAATTTATTTAAACATAAAACTATAGCCTTTACTACAGGTGCTTTCTTTGCAGGTATAGGTGGAGGTCTTTTAGGAAACTTACTTGGTACTATAGACCCTAATATGTTTAAGTTTGTTCTTACCTTTAACATACTGCTTATAATAGTTATTGGAGGTATGGGAAGCGTCACTGGTACAGTAGTTTCAGCTTTTCTTGTGACAATTTTAGGTGAGGTTTTAAGATTTTTGGATATGGAAAAACAATTTAGTTTTGGATTTTTAAAGTTCCAGGGTATACCAGGACTTAGAATGGTTGTTTTTTCCGTTTTACTTATGATTATAGTATTGTTCTTTAGAAATGGACTTATGGGAACAAAGGAACTTACATGGAAATCAATATTTAGAAATTCTAATAACAAACCTCTAGAAGAAGGGGGGAATAAATAATGGCATTACTAAAGGTAGAAAATGCAACAATGCAATTTGGTGGTCTTACTGCTGTAAAAGATTTTAATCTTCAAATTAATGAAGGTGAAATAGTTTCTCTAATTGGACCTAATGGAGCGGGTAAAACTACAGCTTTTAATATGATAACAAATGTTTATACACCTACAAAGGGAAAAATAATCTTTAATAATACAGATGTTACTGGAATGAGGCAGGATCTTATAACTCAGGCAGGTATAGCAAGAACTTTCCAAAATATTAGGCTTTTTAAAGATTTAAGTGTACTTGATAATGTATTAATTGCTAATCATGTTCATATTAAATCAAATTTTATTGAAGCTACATTAAAGCTGCCAAAGTACAGAAGAGAAGAAAAGGAAATGATTGAAAAGTCAATTGCTCTTTTAGAAGAACTAGGGCTTCAAGATTTAAGATACGAAAAGGCTAGTTCTCTTCCTTATGGTAAACAGAGAAAACTTGAAATAGCAAGAGCTCTTGCCACAAACCCTAAGCTTCTTCTACTTGATGAACCTGCTGCTGGTATGAATCCTACAGAAACGGATGAACTCACAGCTTTTGTCCGTGAAATTAAAGAAAAGTTCAATCTATCTATATTTATGATAGAGCATCATATGAGTATGGTTATGGGTTTATCAGATAAAATACAGGTTTTTGAATATGGAATTACTATAGCTGAAGGTACGCCTTCTGAAATACAAAATGATAAAAAGGTTATAGATGCATATTTGGGGGTATCTGAAGATGATTAAGATAGATAATTTAGTAGTATCCTATGGTGGTATAGAAGCCTTAAAAGGTATAAGTTTAGAGGTACCAAGCGGCAAAATAGTAACTCTGGTTGGAGCAAATGGAGCAGGTAAAAGTACTACATTAAAATCTATAGTAGGTCTTGTTAAACCTAAAAGCGGTAGTATAGATTATGAAGGCACTGATTTAACAAAGCTTAATACTGAGAACATGGTTAAAAAAGGTATAGCTTTGGTTCCAGAGGGAAGAAGAGTTTTTGCAGATCTTACAGTACTTGAAAACTTAAAGATAGGTGCTTATTCAAGAAAAGATCGCAGTGGCATAGCAGAAGATCTTGAAAAAGTATATTCACTTTTTCCAAGATTAAAAGAAAGAACTTGGCAAGCTGCAGGTACTCTTTCAGGTGGAGAACAGCAGATGCTTGCCATAGGGAGAGCTCTTATGTCAAGACCTAAATTAATAATGATGGACGAGCCTTCCTTAGGTCTTGCTCCTATAATAGTAAAAGAACTATTTGAAATTATACAGAGAATCAATAAGGAAGGTATGACTGTTCTTCTGATAGAGCAAAATGCCAATGCAGCTTTAAGAATAGCTGATATAGGTTATATTATGGAAACTGGAAAAATAACACTAAAAGGTACAGGTAAGGATTTACTTAATAATGAAGAAATTAAAAAAGCTTACCTTGGCGAAGCTGCTGTAAAGTAATCAGGTCTTTTTCCTTGTAGGGAACTGCAGCATAACTGAAGTTTTGAGGTTGGATCTCTATAGATAAAAAGGGAGCACATTGGATTGGATCTATATAAATCTAATGTGCTCCCTAAATTTTTACTTGTTTTTAAAATTATACATATATACCATGTAACTAAAGTGTGGTTATAAAAAATAGAATAAACCATTGGTGTGTAAAGGCCTACAGCAATTTTAGCTTTAGACTCTTTTGTTACTTTTCTTTTGGGTGTAAGGTTTTTTATATTTGATACATAGTACAACGTTATAGGTGTAAAAATAACTAAATGATAACAAGTAGGAGATTTGATGTTATGTTTGAAGAATTTAAAAAATTTGCAGTAAAAGGAAATGTTATTGACTTAGCTGTAGGAGTTATTATTGGAGGTGCTTTTGGAAAGATAGTTTCATCTTTAGTAAACGATATAATCATGCCGGTGCTAGGAATACTAATAGGTGGTATAAACTTTACAAATTTAAAGCTCGTTATACGACCAGCTCAAAATGGAGCAGCAGAATTAGCCGTGAAATATGGCCAATTTATGCAGTCTATAGCAGACTTTCTCATTATTTCTTTCTCCATTTTTCTCCTTGTGAAGGGGATAACTTCCCTTAAAAAGAAAGAGGAGGCACAGGATAAAAATTCTCAACCATCTAAGGAGGAACTTCTTCTTACTGAAATTAGAGATTTACTTAAAAAGAGAACAAAGTAAATCTCTTTTATTTATAGTGCATTTGTCAGTTAAAGAATATCGTATAAAAACTAAATATAATAAGATGAATGAAAACAATGATCTAAGGGTTATACTAAAAAGGATAAACTATATGTTAACTTAAGAATATTGGTTATCTTAGACTGTATAAGCCAAGGGTTTAAGTATTTAACAGAATAATTAAGGAAATATCTAGGAAGTGACCGTGTAATGAAAAAACTTATTATATTAGGATTTATCATGGGTATGTTATATTTTACTGCGGAAGGCTTTTGGCGAGGTTGGACTAATATATCAATGTTGTTTGTAGGTGGTATTTGTGGAGTGCTTATAGGGTTGCTAAATCAGTTTCCTAAGTATTACAAATTTAAAATTTGGCAGCAATGTATATTAGGTACAATAATAATTGTTTCAATAGAGTTTGTTTCAGGTGTTATATTAAATATATGGCTAAAACTTAGAATATGGGATTATTCTAATAGATGGGCTAACATTAAGGGGCAAATATGCTTAACTTATACTATTCTATGGTTTTTACTTACACCCTTTGTAATATGGCTTGATGATTGGCTAAGGTGGAAGGTATATGGTGAAGGCAAACCCTATAAGATAAGAGAAACCTATAAGCAGCTAATCTATCTTTTATAAAGTGAAACTTCACTTAGATGGAGTTTTAACCCCATCTAAGTGTTAGTTGAACCAGCCCGGCATGTATCAGCAGTTATAGGCAGTATAAGAATTTTAATAGGCTAAAGCTAGAGAGTTTCAGTATGCACAGCATAAGAATTCTTAACTAGATAAAGCTAGAGAACGCTAGTAACTTACCAATTATAGAAGGGGAAGTTTTAGGGCCTGTAGTCATGGGATAAAATTTTTATTAGTATTTGCTTTTATTTAGTATAGGTAACTTTATTTTTTTTAGATGCTTATCCAAAATAGTGTTGCTAGTGGTTTCAAGAGAATCAAAGTCTATAGGGGATATTATAAAGTTGCTGTTATTTTCTATATTTAAAAGAAAATTAACAATATTTTTTGACACGTTAGGGTCATTATAATTCCTTTGGGAATCTTTAATTTTATTTAATTTTTCTGCGTTATTTGATAGTAAATCACTTATAGTATTTTTTATGTTTTTTATATCTTCACATACTACTCCAAGATTATACTTTTCTGCAAATTCTGGATTTCCCTCTTCCTGACCAGGTAAAGCACCTGTTATTACTAATGGTAAATTACATGCTATGGCTTCCATCATAACATTAGGGCTTCCTCTTGTGATCGCAATATCACAGGAGAGCATTAAGTCCTGTATGTTTTCCAAAAAACCATAAATTTCAACTTTATCACCATATTTTTCACCTAAGGATTGCTGTAATCTATTTCTTAATCTTGTATTTCTGCCTGCAACAATTTTTACAGTACAATTAAAGTTATTAAGAAGAATTTCAGCTATTTTCTTCATATTTCCTACACCTTCACCGCCGCTCATTATTAGACATCTTAAAGGCGTATCTGTATTATAATCATTATATTCGTCCAGGACTTCCGTAGGTTTTTGAAACCTTGAACGTACTGGAAAGCCTAAAAGTTTTATTTTCTCTTCTGAAACTCCATATTCAATGCATTTATCTTTTGCTTCCACTGTTGGACTTATAATATAGTTGACTCTTGGATCCGCCCATAATGGATATATACTTACTAAATCTGCAATTAAAGTAACAAGAGGAATATTAATCTTACGCTTTTCTAATATATTTATAATAGATCCATTAAAATTAGGGTGTACAGATAAAATTAAATCAGGCCTAACTTCTTTTAGTAGATTTATAAAGTTATTTTCTATGACTAGCTCAATAAATTCATTAACAAATGATGGCCTAATAGATGATAGCTCCCATATCAGTTCCCATAAATTTTCGGAATTCCTAGTTATTGGACCATATGACTTAGCCATATTAAGTAGAGCTTTTCCACCAAGGGAGAATCCATCTACAACATGGACTTTAACAGTATTATTTTCTTTAAAATGTTCATTTAAAGATTCAGTTATACTTTTATGACCATGTCCAGTAAAGTTAGATGAAATAATAAGTATAGTTTTCAACATTATATTTTTCCTTTCATCGTTAAATAAATTAATAAAATCACAATTAAATATAAATTATACCAGTTAATACTAATTATATAAATAGATTGCCCTATAAACTCATTATTTACAAAAGAATATTTTTATCCGATGACTACCCGCTCTAATACTCCCATCTTTATAGGAAACTCCTCTTCAGAGGAGTAATCACAGAGTAAGCGACCATATCAAAATTGCAGATTTTGTATGTCTGCTTAACCTATTCGCACAAAATCACAGATTTTGGCTCTCTGCTTAACTGGGAGTAAAGAGCGGATACGTCCCAGGATTTGTTCAACTAAGAATCAGGTAGGGGTAAAAAACCTCATCTGATTCAAGTTTCACTTTATCTATACTAAAAAATTTAGCTATTTAATAAATGTTGTGTAATATAAAATGATAAACTCTATTTGAATAAAGAAACTTAGTCAAAAATTATCATAACTAATCTATATATTACCTAACTAAGATTAAAAGAAAATTAAATTATAATTATAATTAGGTTAAAATATATTAAAATTATATAAAACTGAAACTTAGCATTTGTGTTAAATGTATATGACAGATGGAGTGAGATTGAAGGTTGAAGCACAAAAAGCTGTTGAGTACATTACCAAGGAATTGGTGAAAAATAATTATAAAAATAGAGTTTATAAGAATAGATAGCTATGATTCAGTTAAAACTTATACTAAATTAAACTAAAAAGTGTGGTGTTTTTTTAGATGATATTTTTAGACAGAAAAGATGCAGGAGAAAAACTTGCCGCTATTCTTGAAAAATTTAAAGATGAAAATGCGATTATTCTTGCAGTGCCTCGGGGAGGGTTAGAAACAGCATATGATACAATTAAAAAGTTTGGTTGTCAATGGGATTTGATTATTCCAAGAAAGATAGGTGCTCCACAAAACAAAGAAGTAGCTATAGGAGCAGTGTCAGTGGACGGGAGTTATTTTGTAGATGACTATTATGTTAAGATGCTTCATATATCGCAAGAGTATATAGAACAGGAAGTCTCTGAACAAACATACGAAATTAAAAGAAGAATGAGAGAATATAGAGGAACAGATACATTTCCAGAGGTTAAAGATAAAACTGTAATTATTATTGACGATGGAATTGCTACAGGCTTTACTTTACTTGCAGCAATAAAGTCTATTAAGAAACAAGGAGCGAGGAAAATTATTCTAGCTGTGCCTGTAAGTCCTAAGGAAACAATTGAAAAATTTGAAGAGCTTGTAGATGAGATAATATGTATTCATATACCAGAAGACTTTTCTGCTGTAGGGGTATACTATATGAATTTTGAACAGGTTACTGATGAAGAGGTATTCAAAATAATAGATAAATTAAAGAAGAAGAGTATTATTATTTAGTATTAAATTACAAAAATGAATAGAAATATTTACGGTTGGGCAAATTTTATAATTTGCTTTAACATACGACCATATATTTCATAGCTATATAACTATTGAATACGGAAAATTCTCGTTGTTAATGTCAGTTCTTCATTGGATTAATGACGGATTAATGGCAATATTTTTCTTTGTAGTTGGAGAGCTTAAATCTATAAAAAAACCATAGTACCTGTTGCGGCAGCTGTTGGTGGTATGATTGTTCCAGCAATTATCTATATAATATTTAATTATAAAAAACAAACTAGTATAGGTTGTGGTATTCCAATGGCTACAGATATTGCATTCGCTTTAGGGATACTTTCTTTGGTAGGAAGAAAAAAAGCACCTAAGGGAATTGTAGTCTTTCTTACAGCTTTAGCCATAGTTGATGATTTAGGAGCTATTCTTGTAATTTGTAAAAAAAATTTAACATTTATTTAATGATAAATCTGTATAATTATTAAAAATTATAGTATATTGTAAATATAAGGTATTTGCACATATTAATCAATTATATAATATTTATGTAAATTATATAAAATATGTAAGTGAAATAAATAAAAAATTGAATTATTTAGAGAGAAAATACCACTTTACAAGTTTGAGAATTTCCACTAAATACTGATTGTAGAAATGTCCTATGATTTTTTTAAAAATTTTAAATTTGCATTTTTTCTATTTGAAACTTGGTATAGATCTAAAAATGTAAAGGATGAATGTTATGAAAAAAGTAAAACTATTTTGTATACCACATGCTGGTGGTTCTGCTGCTGTTTATTCAAAGTGGAAGAAATATATAAATCCTTCAATTGAGATTTGTCCAATAGAGTTAGCAGGAAGAGGAAAAAGATTCAATGAAAATTTATACAACAATATTAACGAAATTGTTGAAGATATTTATGAAATTATTAAAAATAACTTGCAAACTGATTATGCTTTCTTCGGTCATAGTATGGGAAGCTTAATAGCTTATGAACTAACTTATCACATAATGAAATTAAAAAATAAATCACCTAAGCATATTTTCTTTTCAGGTAAAAAAGCACCTCATATAATGTATAAAAATAGACTTATTCATACTTTATCAGATATAGAATTTAAAAATAGAATTTTAGAGTTTTCAGGAACTCCAAAGGAAGTTTTTGAGAATAGAGATATGTTAAATATTTTTGCACCTATATTAAGAGCAGATTTAGGTATATTTGAAACATATAAATATGTTGAAAAGCACTGCAAACTAGATTGTAATATAACAATTATAAATGGTAAGAATGATGACTTAACAATAAATGATATTTCAGGTTGGAAACAGCATACATCAAAAAGTTGCAGTATATATTTATTTAATGGAGGTCATTTTTATTTAAATGAGAATCTTGAAGCTTTAATAAGTATTATAAATACAACTTTAAATTAAGAATTTATTAAATAAAGTAATTAAAGTAAACTTGCATAAATAAGTTTACGTGATTAGGAGGTTATATATACAAAAATATTAGTAACATTATATTAATCAAAGAAAATATAAAAAGGTGTAAATAATTTAAAGTGAAATTTATACCGATTAGAAAAAATTTAAAATTATATTTTTTAGAAATAATATAGGTTAGGGTGGTGTATATGTATGTTAAACAATGAATTTAGTAATACTAAGTTATCAATTTTAAAACTAATCTCACAGATTACAGGTCACAATATTGAAGATTTAGAAGTAGATATGTATCTTGAAGGGGACTTAGGTTTTGATTCAATAAAAATGGTAACACTTATGAATGAATTGATGAAGCTTATTCCTAAAGATGAAGTAGGAGATTTTACAAAACAATATCCTGTAGAATCACTTATGGTGTTAGATACAATAGGAGATATTGTAGATGTTTTTCATCAATGGAATTCATCTAAAAATAATGATTTTGATGAATTACAAACTAATAATAAAGTAAATGAAAATGAAATTTCAAAAAATGAAGACGTTGATAAAGAACAACAACTTGAAATTTCAAATGCCCAATATCCATTTTTAGCGTCTTATTGGGCGGTTGGTACAATAACAATTTGTTCTGGAGTTAAGGTAAGAGGAAAGTTAAATATAGATTATTTATGGGAAAGCTGGAAAGAGTTAATAAGTCATCATCCTATATTAAGATCTTATTTTAAAGTGTCGGAAGATATAAAAGCATTTAAAGAATATAAATTGGTAGCTTTAAAAAATCCAGTTCCAGAAAAAATTACTTTACAAGATATTAGGCACTTGGCTGTCGAAGAACAAAATAAAGAAATAAAGCAAACTATTGAAAATTTAATAAATAAGAAGTTTAACATATTTAAATGGCCGTTACATAATATTATGGTAATTCAGACGAAGGATTTAGAATATGAAATCATATTTTCTAATAACCATCTTATTTCTGATGGATTAGGAAATCAGCAGATAATTAAAGAATTACTAGGATTATATGGAGCTAAGATATCTGGTAAAGAATTTAAATTATCCAATAAAATTGATGTTACTGATTATAATGAGATAATAGAAAAAATTAATTCATGGAAAGATGTTGAAGATGAAAAAAATCTTCAAGAATATTTAAAAAAGCAAGGCAAGGGAAAATATTTTTTTAATCCATATGAAAAAAGTAAAAAAGTAACTCATCCATATGCAGATGTAAAAAGTATAAAGTATTGGATAGATAAAGATGTAGTAAATAAACTAGTTTTATGCACAAAAGCTTTTCGTGTATCTTTGTTTACCTTAATTGTTAGTGCTTATTTAAAAACAATTAAAGAAAAAGACAGAGAAGCAAAAAATATTATATTCAATTTACCTACTGGTGGAAAAATATATCCTAATGTGGATGCTACAGGAGTGCTAGGGTGTTTTGCTCAAAATTTAGCATTAAGCTTTTATTTTGAGGAGGATAATGAAAATTGGGAAACTTTAATTAAAAGAGTAGATAAGGAAATAAAGAATGCTATAGCCGCTGGATTTGATAGAGAACAAATCTACCAGGCAGCATCTGAAGTGAGAGAAAAGGAGATGCTAGAACATGGTGAGATGTCAGAGCTTACTTCAGCTTTTATAAGAGCAAGCTTAAAATCCAATTTGTATCTATCTTTTGTTGGAAATACAAATATAAATGAATATTATGAGGATATAAATGTTTATGATTATGAAGCATATACCTCCACTAATGCAGGGGCTATTGATAACCTTGTGGAAATTTTTCAAGGTAAAATGTTAATATCTTCAAATTATGATAGCTCATTCTTTAAAAAGGAGTATGTGGATTCTGTTATTAAGAGTTTAATAAATAATATTGAAGAATTAGTCTCTTATAATTTACAGTCTCAAACTATTAATGAAAAAAGTACAAGTTATAAATCAAATGTTATTGATGAAGTTTGCAACTTATTTAAGGAAATTTGTTGTGTATCAATTAACAATAATGATATTGACAAAGATTTAGAAGCTGAATTTGGAATGGATTCACTAGAACGTATCCGTATAATTACAAGAATTACAAAGATTTATAAAAATGTTAATAAAAATGCATTGTTTGAATGTAGAACGCTAAGAGAAATACTTTCAGTTATTGATAAAGGTATTGAAAGTGGTTCAAAAGAAGAAGTAAATGATTATGAGAATATTTTAGATATACAAATCCCATATATGAAAATAATACAGCAATGCAAGGAAACGCCTAATGAGATAGCAATACTTTATAAGGATGAAAAAATAACCTATAGAGAATTAGACAACTTATCTAATAAAGTTGCGAATTATTTAAGAGCACAAGGAGTAAAAAAAGGTTCTTTGGTTGGAATTATGACATTACCAGGATCTCTAATGTTAATAGGAATGCTTGGTATTTTAAAGTCTGGAGCAGCATATGTTCCTGTTGATGCAACTTATCCTATGGATCGTATTAGATATATAATAAATCATGCAAAAATACAAATACTTCTAACAGAAAACTCATTAAAGGATCAATTAGCAAACCTGCTTGAAGATGATGAGAATATTCAAGGCGTAATATTTTTGGATTACGGACAACCTATTCAAGGGGCTGTTAGCTTTGTACAGGTTGAAAAAAGTACTTGGAATGAATATCCAAGTGATGCTCCACAGTATGTTAATAGTGCTGATGATTTAATGCTAATTATTTATACATCAGGGTCAACAGGAAATCCTAAAGGAGTTATGTTAACTCATGAAGGATATATGAATAGGCTTGAATGGCATCAGAAAATGTTTAATTTAAAGGTAGGAGAAAGGGTTGCACAAAAAACTTCTTGTTGCTTTGATATATCAATATGGGAATTATTTTGGCCGTTGATGTATGGTGGAACGGTATGTCCAGTTAGAAAAGAAATTGTTAGAAATCCATGGAGATTAGCTGAATGGATCATAGAAAACAGAATAAATATTATGCATTTTGTTCCTTCTCTGTTTGGAGAATTTGTCCATACTATAGAAGAGGACAACTATGAATTTAAAGACTTACGTTGGCTTATTTATAGTGGAGAAGCATTACCTATGTCATTTATACAAAAATGGATAGATAGATATGGAATGTCTACAGGACTTGCCAATTTATATGGACCTACAGAAGCTTCCATAGATGTTACTTATCATATTATAGAAAAGAGACCTGGCTCTGATGGAGAATTAAGTATACCAATTGGTAAGCCTGTTGATAATGTTTATATTCTTAATTTAGATGAAAATATGAAGGAACTTCCAGTAGGTGAAATAGGGGAATTGTGGATTGGAGGTATACAAGTTGCTAAGGGATATTTAAATAATCTAGAAAAGACTGCAGAAGCTTTTAAACCAAATCCATTCAAGGAAATACCAGGAGAATATTTATATAAAACAGGAGATTTAACTTCAAAAAATCCTGGTGGAAGCTATGAATATCATGGTCGTATAGATAATCAAATAAAAATTAGAGGCTTTAGAGTTGAGTTAGGTGAAATTGAAGCAGCACTTGATAGTCATCCTAATGTAAAAGAAGCAGCAGTTATAGCTATTGATCATGGCTTAAGTCAAAAGAGACTAGTTGCGTGTTTATCTGGAATACCTGTAGATGATAAGGAAATAAAAGGAAAAATATCAAGTAAACTACCAGAATATATGATTCCTCATAGTATACAATGGTTAGAAAGTTTGCCTAAAACCCCAAATGGAAAGGTTGATAGAAAAGCATTAGTTAATATAGTGTCAGTAAAAGGCGAAGTTGAAGCTAACAAAGTAAGCATAGAACCTAAAACAGCTGAAGTAGCAGTTGAAATAGAAGCTAAAGTTAGTGAGATTACTGGAGCTAAACAAAGGGCAGAAGTTAGTACAGTTCCACTTGCTCCAGCACAAAAGTGGCTTATGAATTATTTTGACTATCCATATCAATGGACAGGTTTTACTAGGTTTACTTTTAAGCAACCCTTGGATTTTGAACTGTTTAATAAGGCACTTACTTTGCTATGCAACCGTCATGATATATTGAGATGTGAGCTAGTTCAAGAGAGAAACAAATGGATTCAAAAAATTCTTCCTGAAAATTTAAAAGTAAAGGCAGACTTTTATGATGGAACTCATCTTTCAATAGAACAAAGAAACAATGATGTTCAAAATATAATAATAAAAATAATAGAAGAATTACATGTGGACAGATGGCCTTTATGGAAGGTAATAGTAGTTAAGATTTCAGAAAATGCTTATGATATATCAGTTGTAGGACATCATCTCATATCAGATGTGATTACTAATAAGATATTATTTCAAGATATGTGGAAAATTTACGCAGAGCTTCTTTCGGGAAAGGAAGAAGTAAAATTACCACCAGTAAAATCATATAAGGACTTTATTTTAACTGTTGAAAAAGAAAAGAAGGATAAAGGCTCAAAGTTTATTGATTATTGGAAAAATAAATTTCCTTCAGAGGATCATGCATTTAATATTCCTTTTGATTTTAATAAAGGACCTAATGATGAGAAATCAGCAGTTACAGAGACTTTTACACTAGACAAATTGTCTACCTCTACTTTATTAGGGAGAGCAAAGAAACATTTTAATACTAATGTTTATTCTATTTTATTAGCACCACTCTATAAAATGTTAAATGAAGTCTATAACAATTCAAGGGTGGTTGTAAGTCATAGAGTTCATGGTAGAAATATAGGAAATAATTCATTCTTTGAGACTGCTGGTGATTTTGCGGTGAATTTTCCATTAGATATAAATGTAGAAGCAAATGATGAAATAAAGGATATAGTTCAAAAAATAAAGGGTAGTTTTGATGAATTACCAATGAATGGAGTTAGCTATGATCTTATTTCAGACAATCTTCCACTTTATATGTATCCAGATACAAAATTGACGCCTGTAAGAGCAAATTACCTTGGAAACAGAAATCTTCCTAATTTTGAATCCATAGAATTTTCTAAAGAAAGTATTGATAGGAGATATTCATTACCACATCAAAAGAGAACATCAATATTAGAATTCTTTTTCTCAATAGTAGATGAAGAGTTAAAGCTTGAAATAGAATACTCAAAAAATCTATTTAAAGATACAACTGTTAAGATGTTAGGAGATAAATATATTGAAACTCTTAAATTAATGCTTTCATCGGTTCCGCAGATTGCATCAAAGCATGATTTGCAATTTACAGAATCAAAAGTTAAAGGATTATTATCAGATAAGGTTGCAGTTATCACTGGAGGAGGAAGAGGAATAGGAAAAGCCATTGCGCTATCAATGGCAAGTGAAGGTGCAATGGTAGTTATAATGGCTAGAAATGTTAAACAACTTGAAGAAACAGCAGAGGAAATTCGAAGGCTTGGAAGCAAAGCTTATATTATAGCAACTGATATTACTGATATTGATAGAGTAAAAGAAGAAATAGATATAGTGATAAAAAAGTTTGGCAAAATTGACATTCTTGTTAACAATGCAGGTATAACAAAAATGGCTTCCCTACTAGATACAAAACCTGAAGAATGGAAAAACATAGTGAATACAAATTTATTTGGAACCTATAATTTATGTTATACAGTAGTTCCTTATATGATAAAACAACAGGGTGGAAGAATTATAAATATAGGGTCGGATTCTGCATTAATTGGATATCCACTTATGAGTGCTTACTCTGCATCAAAGCATGGTATTTTAGGATTAACTAAATCATTGTCAGAAGAATTAAAAATCCACAATATTCAAGTTAATGCCGTTTGTCCAGCTTTAGTTGATACAGATATGGCTCCACAAGCCTTTAAAGCTAAGGCTATACAACCTGAGAAAATAGCAGAAGTTGTTATGTTTTTATCATCTCCTGGTTCTGATTGCATAACTGGGGAAACTATTAAGGTGTATGGAAAGCAGGATATGTATTGGTTTGGTTCGCAGCAAATGGTAATGCTTCAAGGTGCATTAAAAACAAGATAATTAAATCCCTTATTTAAGAAATGAAGAATTAGATAGAAATCAATATTAATTTGAGAGGTTATGTAAATGAATAAAAATACAAAAATCGCTGAATTATGCAGCAATAACAAGTGGGTAATTTACATAATGGCATTTTTAATAGGCAGCGCCATGGGTATAATAATTCCTCTTACATCTACTCATATGTCTAAAAATAATGTAAGTAATACATTAATTGGGGTTATTTCTTCTGTATATTTTTTTACAATTGCTTTTGGGACAATATTTATTAATAAAAAAATGAAAAACAAAGATTTAAAGAGTCTTATTTCCTTAGGTTTATTTATAAGTTCCATATGTACTCTGGTTTTTCCAAGGTTGTCTAGTGGTTTAGCTTGGTTTATTTTAATGGCATTAATGGGGTTAGGTGTAAGTTTTCATTTAGTAGGTACTCAAACTGCCTTGCATAGCTTTTCAGATGACAATACAAGAGGAATTGTTAGTGGAGTGTACACCTTGTTTTTTGCTTTAGGCTTTGCTAGTGGCATCATAGGAGGTCCTAAAATGTATGAAAGCTACGTATGGCTTCCATTTATAGTAGGAGCTACTTCCTTGCTCATTGCAGCGCTTATGATGCATTTTAAGATAAAGGATAAACTAACAATATCTACAAATTCTAATAAACAAGTAATTAAGAAAGTTTCATTATCCTTACAAGGTGCATTTTCTTATGGATTTATTGAAAATACTATTGCTGCACTTTATCCTTTATTTTTATTGCAGAGTAACTTTTCTCTTTCTCAAATGGGATATGCTTTAGGAATGTTTGTAATTGGTGGAATAAGTGGAACGTTACCAATTACATACATTAGCGATAGGATAGGACGTGAAAAGGGATTAATAATAAGTGTATTAATATCTATTTTGTCCATTGTTGGAATAGTTCAGTTTAATAACTTAAACTATATATTGATCTTTTCCTTTATTGCAGGTGTTGGTGTAGGAGCTATTTATCCTGTATCTTTGGCACTTGCGGCTCAAGGCTTGGATAGTGAAGAGATTATTTCAGCCACCTCAATGTTTACTTTCTTTTATGGTTTTGGATCTGGGGCTGGTCCATTACTATCTTCTTTTGCCATGGATAGGCTCGGTAATAATTATTTATTTAGTTTAAGTTTGGTACTTTTAGTAATACTTTTACCACATTTATTTGGAAAAGTAAAAAATCTAAAGTACGTAAATTAGCTTTTAACTTTTAGCAATAATTATGCAAAAGACAATACCGGTTTTTGTAAAATTTAATTTAAAGGAAGGAATAATATGAGTAATAAGGTAAATAAAATCAAAGATGATAACATTAAGTTGTCACACTTAAAAAGTAATCCTACATCAGATATTTATTATAAAAAAGGCAATATTGGAAAATTTTTAATTGAAGCAGCAGAAAATAAAAATAATCAGGGTATTTTGTTCATAAATAATGATTATGGTGAACTTTATTTGTCCTATAAGGAAATTTTAGATAAGGCATATTTAGCATTAGGAACACTTCAAAAGGCAGGTGTTAAATCAGGACAATATGTAATGTTTATGATAGATGAAAATGTGGATTTTGTAATAAACTTTTGGGCCTGTGTATTGGGTGGAATAATACCTGTTCCCCTTACTCATCCTTCATCTTTTACTAAAGGAAATGCTATCTTTGATAAAATGATAAAAATTTGGAATTCACTTGAAAAACCAGCTATTATTGTTGATGAAAAAATGAAAGATAATTACGACTCATTTAAAGCTTCATCAGATATTAAAGATATGAGAATTTTGGGAACTGAAGAGGTAGTTAAAAGCGATATAAAGGGTAAATTAAATTTAGCAAACGTTGAATCACCAGCATTTATACAATTTAGTTCAGGTACTACCAATAATCCTAAAGGGGTAATTCTAACTCATGAAAATATTCTAATAAATACTGAAGCTATTATTTCAGCACTTAATTTAAGTTCTAAAGATATTATATTAAACTGGATGCCTTTTAGTCATAACATGGGTTTAATAGGATTTCATATTGTACAAATTGCAAATGCAGCAAAAGTAATAAATATGCCTGCCATAATGTTTATCAAAAAGCCTACTCTCTGGATGGACTTAGTTTCTAAACATAAAGTAACAATGACTTGTTCACCCAATTTTGGATATAAACTACTTTTGCAGGGAATTACTGAAAAACATATAAAATCATGGGATTTAAGCTCTTTAAGAATTATTATAAATGGAGCAGAGCCTATATCTATTCCGTTAGTAAATAAATTTTTAGATAGACTACAGTGTTGTGGTTTAAAAAAATCAAGTATGAATTTAGCTTATGGTATGGCAGAAGCTTCCTTATGTATAACACTTTCACCAGTGGAAGCAGAACATTTATCTCACTGCATTAGTCACAGAAAAATGGTGAGTGACAAAATAATAGAAAAAATTCAGGAAAGCAACAAAGATTCTTTACTATTAGCAGATGTAGGTTGTTTAGTAGCTGGTATGGAACTTAGAATTGTAGATTCTCATGGAAATGTTGTGCCTGAAAAAACTATAGGAGAAATTCAAATTAAAGGAAGAAATATAACTAAAGGATATTTAAATAATTCTCAATTAACTAATGAACTTTTTGAAGATGGTTGGCTTAAGACAGGAGATATGGGTTTTGTAATAGATGGACGGTTAAGTATTACAGGTCGTATGAAAGATATTATATTTGTCAATGGTCAAAATTTTTATGCACATGATATAGAAGCTAGAATTGAGGGGTTGGATGGTGTAGAGCCAGGTAAAATTGCTGTTTGTGGATGGCTGGATGAAAAAGAAAATAAAGAGAAGGTTGCTCTATTTTCTAATTTATCTGTAAAAAGAGAGTTTTACTCTAAGATACTTAGTTTTATTAGTGAAGTAATTGGAATGAATATTGATTATGTAGTTTTAGTAGATTCCATTCCTAAAACGTCTAGTGGGAAAATACAGCGTTTTGCATTGATGAAAGCTTTTCAAAATAATGAATATGTTAATAGCGTTTATCCAGCATATAAATTGATGATAGCAAAGGATGAAAATCAGGATGAAAATCAGGATGAAAATTATGAGAAAATTTTAGAGGAAGATAAAAAGGTAGTTATAGATAAGGATTATTATCTAGAAAAAATACAAAGTATTTGGACTAAAGTATTAGAATTACCAAAAGAAGCAATTTGTTATGATAGGCCATTTCTTGCTTTAGGGGGTAATTCTATAAAAGCAATACAGATGTTAAGTTATTTAGAAGATGAGTTTAATATAACTTTAAGTCATGACATATTAATTAATTGTAGAACTATAAATGAAATGAAGGATTATCTTTTAGAATATTATAATAAGAAATTACCTGAATTCAATGAAGCTGTAATTACTGAAAACTTAAAAGAAAGCTTGAAATCAAAGGATAATGCAAGTTCTGATATAGGGGATATTGCTGTAATTTCAATGGCATGCCGTTTTCCAGGAGCAAATAATCTTGATGAATTTTGGGAAAACTTAGTAGAAGGTAAAAGCAATATTACAGAAGTACCTAATAATCGTTGGGATGTAAATCAATATTATAGCTCCAATAAAATATTAGGTAAAACTTATTGTAAAACTGGAGCATTTCTTGATAACCCCTATTCTTTTGATTCAGAATTCTATAATATACCTGAAGAAGAAGCTGAAATTATGGATCCGCAGCAGCGTATAATATTGGAATTAGTATATGAGGCTTTAGAAAATGCTGGTTATTCAAAAAAACATGTTGATGGAAAAAATGTAGGAATATTTATTGGAGCAAGTATTAATGGTTATTATGAATATCACCTTAATACACTTAATATGAACAATATAAAGGAATTCAATAGTTTTATGACGCTGTCAGAGGAGCAGAAGAATTCATTCATAGAAGAATGGAAAAGTAGATTTGGATTTACAGAAAATCACCCAAATTTATTAGTAGATAATATTTTAAATATGATAGCTGCTCGTGCATCTCACGAATTTAATTTTAAAGGACCTAGTTTGATTTTAGATACTGCTTGCTCATCTTCTCTAGTAACTCTTCATTTAGCCTCAGAGGCAATAAGAAGAGGTGAGTGTGAAATGGCCTTCGCTGGAGGAATTAATCTATTGTTAACTCCTACTCCATATATATTTTTTAGCAGTGCAGGTGCCTTATCTCAAGCTGGTGAGTCAAAAGTATTTGATGCTGAAGCAGATGGTTTTGTTCCAGGAGAAGGTGCAGGGCTTGTTATGCTAAAACCACTTGAAAAGGCATTAGCTGATAATGATGAAATTTTGGCAGTTATTAAAGGTAGTGCAGTTAATAATGATGGACATTCCATAGGTGTTATGGCACCAAATCCTGATGGTCAAAGAAGTGTAATTGAAGCTCTATATGCAAAGCATAACATAGATCCAAGTGAAATCCAGTATGTGGAGGCTCATGGAACGGGAACTAAGATAGGGGATCCAAGTGAAGTAAGAGCTTTAGCTCAAGCATTTAGCAATTGGAAGCCTAAAAATGAATCCATTGCTATTGGTTCTGTTAAATCTAATATTGGTCATCTTTTAAATGCTGCAGGTATTGCTAGTTTTATAAAAATAGTTTTGGCATTAAAAAATAAAAAGATGCCGCCAAACGTTAATTTAAGAACTCCGAACCCAATGATTAAATTTAATAAAACTCCATTTTATTTGATAAATCAAGCAAAGAATTGGCAGATTAATGAAGAAGGAAAGAGAAGAGCTGCAATTAATTCCTTTGGTTTTGGTGGTACAAACTGCCATATGCTTGTTCAAGAAGCTCCTGTTAAAGAAAATAAAATTTCTAATAATAAAAGTATGAGGCAAAAACATGTTTTAGCTTTAACAGCTCATACTCAGGAGGCTCTAAAACAAAAAGCTATTAACTTGTGTGAGTTTTTAGAAGAACATAAAGATTATTCTCTTGGTGATATATGTTATACGGAAAATATCAAGACTACTAAATTTAAACATAGGCTAGCTATAGTTTCAAGCAGTATTGACGAGTTAATTGAAAAACTTAAAAAGATAGTTTTAAAAGATACGCTTTCAGAAGCTTCACCCAATATTGCATTTATGTTTACAGGTCAGGGTTGTCAATATGTAGGAATGGCAAGAGAATTATACAATGAGCTGCCAGAATTTAAAGAATATATAGATCAATGTTCTGAGGCTTTTTATCCATATATTAATGAAAAAATAACAGATTTAATATTTGGTGAAGGTGCAGAAGAAAAAATCCTGGCACAAACTAATATTACTCAACCAGTTGTATTCACATTAGATTATGTATTAGGAAAGCTTTTAATGGATTGGGGAGTAAAACCAGATTGTGTATTAGGACATAGTGTTGGTGAGTGGGCAGCAGCTTGTGTTGCTGGTGTAGTTACTTTAGAGGATGCAGCAAGACTTGTATCAGCTAGAGGAAGACTAATGAATGATTTAAAAAGTTCTGGTGCTATGGCAGCGGTATTTACATCAGGTAATAGTGTTGAAGAGTTAATTAAAGATTTTAATAAAGATGTGTGGATAGCAGCATATAATGGAAATCATCAAGTTGTGTCAGGTAGAAAAGAGCATATAGATGAATTTATAAGCTTGCTTGAAAAGAAAGGCATTGTATGTAAGGAGCTTAAAGTTTCACAAGCCTTCCATACACCTTTGATGGAACCTATGTTGGAAAAGTTTAAAAAGGAAATGGAAGGGGTGGAGTTTAATTCACCTAAGATTCCTATTGTTTCAAATATAACTGCTGAATTTATAGATAAGCCATTAGATGAAGAATATTGGTTGCAGCATATTTTAAGGCCAGTTAAATTTGAGCAAAGCATTAGATTTATTCAAAGTAAAGGAATAAATATTTTTGTAGAAGCAGGACCAGATAAGATATTAACAGGTATGGCTATGCCGATTTTATTAAAGAGCAAAGCAAATGTGTTACCTATGCTTGATCGTAAAAGAGGTAATTGGGAGGTGTTTTTAGGAACTATCGGTAAACTATATTGCTTAGGTGCAAAGTTTAACTGGGAAGCTTTTGAGAAGAATTTTGAATATAACAGAGTTAAATTGCCTAATTATCCATTTCAAAGAAAGGACTATGGTCCTAAGTTTGGTAATAGTTCTATAAGTTACTACGCTCCAAATAATTGGTTTTACAAATGGCAGTGGAATGAAGATAAAAATTTTGAAACAAAAAAAGTTAAAGAGGGAGCTGTAGCAATTTTCACAGATGGTAGAGGTATAGGTAGACAAATAGCAAAAAGCTTTGATGCAAACAAAAATGTTGTATATTTTATTGAAGCTGGTAAAGAGTTTAATTATGATGGAAAAAATAATTTTATTATTAATCCAGAAAATGAAAAAGACTATGCTAGTTTATTACAAAAACTACCTAGTCAGGTATCTACAATCATACATCTTTGGAATATTAATCATTATAGTGTGGAACCTGAAAGTCTTATTTTAGCAGATAAAATACTTTATGAAACTTCATATAGTATATTCAATATTGCACAAGCACTTGGAACTAATCCAAATAATAAAATTGATTTGGTTGTAGTTACAAATAATGCACAATTTATTGATGAAAAATCTACTTCTAGTGGTCCTCATCAAAGTTTATCAACGGTTTTAGCTCAGGCTATAGACCAAGATAACAGTAATTTTAGTACTCAAATAATTGATATAGATATAGATGAATATAAATCTGAAGCTCAGTTAGTAGAAGAATTATTTAATGAACTGACGAAGAAGGTAAATAAAGAAAGCATTGTAGCTATAAGAGCTAATAAGAGATTTGTACGTGAAATAGCTCATTTAGATGTTTCTCGTGACAAGCTGAAAATAAACCATGGAGAAACTTATTTAATAACTGGAGGAGCAGGTCCTCTAGGAGGAGATATTGCAAAAGAATTAGCAAAGGAAGCAAAGGTTAATTTGATATTAACAGGTAGAAGTTCATTACCACAAAGAGAACTTTGGGAAAAAGATCTTAATAATGCTTCTGCAAAGGAAAGAATAGAATTAATATTGGAGTTAGAAAAGCTTGGAGCTAATGTCATGTATGTATCAGTAGATGTAACTGATAAAAATGAAATGACTGAGCTAGTCCATAGAATTCATGAAAAGTTTGGGGACATTCATGGTGTCATTCATGGAGCAGGAGTATTAGATTATTCTGCATTTAAATTATTGAATAAGGATATAAATATACTTAAAAAAGTATTTTCTCCAAAAGTTCAAGGTACTATTGTAACAGATTTAGTAACAAGAAAAGAACCTTTAAAGTTTTTTGTTATGATTTCCTCAGTATCTGCAACTAAGAAGGTTTGGTCAGATGGGCTTGGGGATTACGCAGCAGCAAATGCTTTTCTTAATGCATACACCTATTATAGAAAAAATGCAAATGCAGCTGGTAAAACTATAGCATTAAATTATTCCTTATGGGATGAGAAGGGCATGGGTTCAATTTTTGGTAAATCCGCTATAGATGCAGTTAGAGCTCAGGGGTTAAACCCTCTTCAACCACAAAAAGCTGTTAATGCTTTCTCAAGAGCACTGGGAGTAAATGGAGAGCATACTGTTCATGTAATAGATTTAATTGAAGCAAAACCATTAAAAGGAGGTGAAACAGAATATAAGGCTGTAAGCAGTACAGAAAATGAAAAGAGAACCATTTCCTACTTAGAGGCAAAAGAAATAAAAAATGCCGTATACCAAGTTATATCAGAACAATTAAATGTATCTTTGAATCAATTAGATATAGGAATGAATTTCTTGGACATGGGATTGGACTCTGTAGGTGCAATGAAGTCAATGGAAAGGTTAAGTAAAGTTTTAAATGTAGAACTTTATCCTACTCTCATTTTCGAGTATCAAACTCCAGAGTCACTTGCAAATTATATAGAAAGCACATACTTTACAACAGAAAGTGGAATTGAAATAAATAAAGCTGAAGATAAAACAATAAAAGAAATAGTTTTAGATGAAGAAAATGAGGATATTGCCATAATAGGTATTTCATTACGAATACCTGGAGCAAATAACTTGGAGGAGTACTGGGATATTCTTAAAAATGGCAAGGTTGTAGTAAAAGAGGTTCCAGAAGAAAGATGGTCAATAGAAGATGAATGGAATGCAAATAGAGATTCCTTACATACAACATATTCAAAATGTGGTGGATTTATAGATAAGCCTTATGATTTTGATCCTTTCTTTTTTGGAATTTCACCAAATGAAGCAGAGGCTATGGATCCACAACAAAGAATTTTCTTACAAGTAGCATGGGAAGCATTACAACAAGCGGGATATGGTGGGAAATATAAAACTAATAAAATAGGAGTATTTGTTGGTTGTGAGCAAAATAATTATATGGAACACTTTTCAAATTATCGCACCTACATGATATTAAAAGATAAATTGGAAAAGAGTCAATGGTTTAAAAATATTGATGCATCTGAGAGAAAGTCTTTAATGTCTACGTTAATTGATGTATTGAAGCCTGGTGAATTAAAAGCTGATGCAGTTGCAGGAAATGGATTAAATGAAGTAGCAGCTAGAGTAAGCCATTGTCTAAATCTTATGGGGCCAAGTTTAATAGTCAATACAGCTTGTTCATCTTCACTTGTTGCATTACATTTAGCTTGTGAAAATTTAAGAACAAAACAAAGTGAAATGGCTGTGGTTGGCGGGGTAAATCTTAACTTAAGTGCTATACCTTTTGTATGCATGAGTAAGGTAAATGCAATATCACCTACAGGAGAATGTCGTCCATTTGACAAAGATGCAAATGGAATGATTTTATCTGAAGGAGTTAGTGCTATATTAATTAAACCTTTAAAAAAGGCGTTAAAGGATGGAGATAATATCTACGCTGTAATTAAAGGCTCAGCTATTAACAATGATGGACGTTCTCAAGGAATAACAGCACCTAGACCTCAGGGACAAGCAGAAGCTGTAGAAAAGGCTTATATGAATGCTGGTATAAATCCTGAAACGGTATCATATGTGGAAACTCATGGTACTGGTACACCTTTAGGAGATCCTATTGAAATTGAAGGTATGACGAAAGCTTTTAGTTCATTTACAAACAAAAAAGGTTACTGTGCTATAGGTTCTGTTAAATCTTCAATAGGACATATGTTAGCAGCATCTGGACTTGTAAGTTTAATAAAGGTTGTTCTTGCAATGAAGCACAAAAAGATTCCGCATACGGTTAACTATGAAAATCCTAATACTAATATTAATTTTGAGAATACTCCTTTCTATGTAGTTAGTAAGGAAAATATGAATTGGGAATCAAATCATGGGCAGCCATTAAGAGCGGGAGTAAATGCCTTTGGTTTTGGAGGAACAAATGCTCATATAGTAATAGAAGAGCCGCCTATAAGAATTTTCAATAATATTCCGAAGGATGAAAAAGGCACATATCTGCTTCAATTAACAGGTAGAAACGAAAATGTTATAAAAAGTTTAGCTAAAGAGCTAAGAGATTATATAGAAAATAATTCGCAAATAACACTTTCATCCTTATGTGTTAGCATGAATAATGGACAGAAGGAATTAGCCTATAAAAGTGCATTAGTGGTAAAGAGTAAAGAAGATCTATTGAATTTATTAAAATCCATAGAGTGTGGAAAAACAGAAAAAGAAGTTTATAATGGACGATCAAATCCTAATAGAGAAACACTAAGTCATTTATTATTGGATGGTACTCTAGTGCTGAGTTCAATGGAAGTTGACAAATTAAGGGGAAGATTTGAAGCCTTTAATAATGCTTATGGCAAATGTCTAAAAGAATATGAAAATGTTAAAGGCTATAATTTAACAAGCAATGAACTACATGAGAAAATAAATATTTTTTCAGCAGAATACTCCTTAGGACTACTTTTAATTGATTTAGGAATAAAGCTTGAAAGTATAATTGCAAAAGGCATTGGTATTTTAAGTGCTGCAGCATTAACAGGAAAAATTAGTATTAATCAGGCTATTAATATAATTATAGAAAATATAAATTATAAAAATGAACATCGTAAAGAAGCTAATAATTTATATGTTAAATGTCCTGTTGTAACTCCTATAGGTATAATTCCTAATGATGAAGAAACCTTAGTATTTATTAAGAAAGCATTGAAGGAAGATAAGCTTTGTAATAAATGCAATGAGTTAATTAGAAAAAATGAAGTGTTAATATACCTAGGAAATTCAAATAATATATTGGGTGAAATTTCTAAATTAGGCATACAAGGGACACTTATTTATGAAAATATCACAGTTAACTCTGAGGAAGCATTTTTAATAGCTTTAGCAAAACTATATGTTATAGGGGTAGGGTATAATCCTAGATCTATATATCCAAAAGATATTATAAAATCCCCACTACCAACATATCCTTTTGAGTATGCCGAATATAAAGTTTCCTTTAATGATATGGAGGCACTTAGTGAATTAAGTAAATCAATTGAAGTAGATATAACAAATAATAAGCTGCTTAATAGTGAGATTGAAAAACAGCATATTGATTTAGTTGGACTAGTAAAAATTAGTAGTCAACCAATGTTAAGTAAGAATGAAAAGAGGGCCTCTTACGAAAAATTAAGCTTTGATTTCAAATTGGATTAAGGTTATATAAGAGTTACTTTTATTGGTAAATTAATTTTAAAAGGAGAGCAAGAAGTATGAATAATGTGAAAAAAATTGTTCTATCTGTATTCTTTATTGCGGTTTTAACAGGAGGAATTTTTGGTGTTAAATATTTATTATCTTTACAAAAATATCAGAAGACAATTAAAGAAATATCAATAGGTAATGTAGATTTATCCAAAGTTAAAGATGGAATCTATACTGGTTCATTTGATGCAGAATTTATTAGTGCAGAATCAAGTATTACAGTTAAAAATCATAAAATTACTGATATTAAGCTAGTAAAACATAAAAATGAAAAAGGAAAAAGTGCAGAAGTAATACCAGAAAGAGTTGTAAAGGCTCAAACATTACAAGTAGATGCTGTTTCAGGTGCTACTAATAGCAGTAAAGTTATTTTAAAATCCATAGAAAATGCATTGAAAAATGAAAAAATTAATTAGGAGGTCTAAATGGTTATAAAAGATTGGTTAATAGGGTTGATAGCATTTGTATTTTTTACTTTAAGCTGTAGTTATAGTTTGTTAAAAAGAATAAAAATACATAAGGTTAATAAGGCATTAAATAGAAAGAAACTGTTAGATGGACATTGTTTATTTGCCATTATTTCAACTATATTAGCTATTATCCACGTAGGTAGCAACATATACAAAATTAAATTCTCTGCTGGCTACATATGCTTATTTTCTATGCTTTTAATAACAGCATCTGGCATAGTAATGAAATACTCTAAAATATTGTATCTTAAATATAAAAATTTTTGGATAAGTGTTCATATAACATTAACTATAATTTTTATATTATCTATTTTATTTCACATTATTACTTATATTATGTTGTCATAAATAAATTTTTGTATTTTCTTTTAAATTGATTGACAATACCAATAAGAAAATTGTTTATTTATTTAATGTATTTTATTGAAAAAATGAAAAAATAACAAAATCATAATTTAAAATAATATATTTTGTATAAAGTAAAATTTAAAAATAATGGAGTAGGTGATAGAATTGAGTAATGCGGTTACTTTAATAGAGAGCTTAGTTGAATTACATATAAATAATTCACAGAATGGTATTTATTTAATAAAAAGTGAAAATGAAGAGAAGTTTATTCCATATAACGATTTGTATACTAAATGTTCATATGTTTTATATAATCTTCAAGCTTGTGGACTTCAAGCAGGTGATGAATTAGTATTACAAATAAAGGATGAAGATAATGAGTCGTTTTTATATGTATTTTGGGCATGCCTATTAGGTAAAATAATACCTGTTCCTATTAGTGTTACTTATAATGAAAATAGAATAAAAGTATTTAAAGTATTTAGCCAGTTAAAAAACCCAAAAATAATTATTGGTGAAAGAGAACTGGAAAATTTAGAGAAATTTGCAAAAGATAACAGTTTATCTAGAGAGTTTGAAAGTTTAAGAGGTAATTCCATAAATATTGATGGAATTATGAGAGAAGATAATTTGGGAGAAATAGAAGATGTTAAGCCAGATGATATAGCATTTATACAATTTTCTTCAGGTTCTACTGGTGATTCAAAAGGTGTGATTTTAACTCATAAAAATTTATTAACTAATATAAATGATATTATAGATGGGTTTAATGGTAGCAACAAAGATTCCATGTTTAGTTGGATGCCATTAACCCATGATATGGGGTTAATAGGATGTCACATGATGCCTTTGGTTTTAAATATTAATCAATTCATAATGTCTACTTCATTATTTGTAAGGCATCCTATTTTATGGTTAAAAAAAATTAATAAACATAGAGCAACCATTACTACATCTTCGAATTTTGGATTTAGATATTTCCTAGATCATTTAAGAGATAAAGATTATCCAGATTGGGATTTAAGTTGTGTAAGAAAAATATTTAATGGTGCTGAGCCTATTTCAGTGGATATAATTAATGAGTTTTTAGATAGATTAAAAATAAATGGATTAAAGAGAACAACTATGTATCCTGTTTATGGCATGGCAGAAGCTAGTTTAGCTGTTGCTTTCCCTCCTCCAGACGAAGAATTTTCATGTGTTTATGTTAGAAGAGATTCTATAGGTGTTGGACAAGAAGTTGTTGAATTAAAAAGGAATATAGATTCTAAAATAGCTGTGGAATTCGTAAATGAGGGTTATAGTTTAAAACATTGCAATATAAGAATAGTTGATGATTTCGGTGATGTTTTAGATGAAGGTAAAGTTGGTTATATTCAAATTAGTGGCGATAATGTTACACAAGGTTATTATTATAATCATGAAGCTACCAAAAATGCAATTAGTATAGATGGATGGCTCAATACTGGTGATTTAGGCTTTATAAAAAATAAAAGAATAGTGGTTACAGGAAGAGCAAAAGATATAATTTTATTAAATGGGAATACCTATTATCCACACCATATTGAAAAAGAAAGTGAAAAAATAGAAGGAATAATCAGTGGGAGAATTGTTGCATGTGGATTATATGATGAAAGAGATGAAAAAGAAAAACTAATAGTATTTATGTTATTTAAAAAGAAAATTGAAGATTTTGTAATGTTTATAAAGGATATAAGGGAAGTAATTAATGACAAAATCGGAGTGAATGTTGATGAAGTAATTCCTATAAAATCTATACCTAAGACTACAAGTGGTAAGGTACAAAGGTTTAAACTTATTGAAATGTACAAAAATGGTGAATTTGAACATTTAATAAATAAAATAGTTGAAATACTTGATAAAAAAGCAGTAGAACAATGTGCTGTCACTAAAGAGTAATAGTAGAGATTTTCCAGATGAAATTAAAGTTTTTAATTTTGAAGAGTTTTATAATTTAATAAAAAATGAATCTTTGCTACCAGTGACATAATATATGGAAAATCATTTCTTAAAAATTTTTGGATAAGCTTTATGATTTTCTAAGGATAAATATAGCATAAAAAGTCAGTAGACTTAGGGTATAGTTTACTTAATTCGTCTGACTTCTCAATTGAGCAATGAGGAGGGTGAGAAATAATGATAAAGTCAAAGTTTTGTGATATGGTTGGAATTAAATATCCTATAATACAAGGTGGAATGGCTTGGATCGCAGATAGTTCTTTAGCAGCAGGAGTATCAAATGCAGGTGGTCTTGGAATAATAGCAGCAGCAAATGCGCCAGTTGATTATGTTAGGGAGCAGATAAGAAAAGCAAAAAAACTTACAGATAAATCTTTTGGTGTTAACATAATGCTTCTTAGTGATAATGCTGAAGAAGTAGCTAAGATTGTTTGTGAAGAAGGGGTTAAGGTTGTTACAACAGGAGCAGGAAATCCTGGAAAGTATATAGGAATGTGGAAAGAACATAACATAAAAATAATACCAGTAGTAGCTTCAGTAGCTCTTGCAAAAAGAATGGAAAGAAGCGGTGTAGATGGAGTAATAGCAGAAGGTATGGAATCAGGTGGACATGTTGGAGAATTAACTACCATGGCTCTTGTTCCACAAGTGGTAGATGCAGTAGATATACCTGTAATAGCAGCAGGCGGAATTGGTGATGGCAGAGGTATTGCAGCGGCTTTTATGTTAGGAGCAGAAGGCGTTCAAGTAGGAACAAGATTTTTGGTTGCTGAAGAATGTACAGTTCATCAGAACTATAAAGATAAGGTTATATCAGCTAAGGATATAGATACTATGGTTACAGGAAGACCAACAGGTCATCCTGTACGTGTTTTAAGAAATAAGTTAACAAGACAATTTCAACTTCTTGAAAAAGAGAATGCAGAGATTTTTAAATATGAAGAATTAGGAAGAGGGGCTTTGCCTAAAGCTACTCGTGATGGTGATGTAGATTTAGGCTCTGTAATGGCTGGTCAAATATCAGGTCTTGTATGTAAGGAACAGTCTTGTAGTGAAATAATTTCAGAGATGTTTGAAGAAGCTGAGAGAAAATTAAAGATGATATATTCCTTGGGATTATGTACCAAATGAAGAAAGGAACTGATGAAGTTCAAGCATATGTTATTCCACCAACCTACGACTCTATGATTGCAAAACTTATAGCCTATGGAAAAGATAGACAGGAATTAAAAAGTCGCCCAATATTGAAGGCGACTTTTTATTACTACCTTAGTTTAGATTTTCTTCAGCCCATTTAACCACATATTCTATAGCATGTTTATCATTAGAACTGCACTTGTATTTTATTTCATTTAACAGCTTTTTATTCGCATTTGCTACGCAAAATCCATAGCCTGATTTCTTAAGCATTTCATAATCATTCATGTTATCGCCTACTGAAATTGTGTTGGAAATATCTATATTTATCATTTCACACAGCCTGTGTAAAGCATGTCCTTTTGAAGTATTTTGAGGTAATATTTCTAAAAAGTTTTCTCCGCTTCTAACTAAATTTACTTGTCCAAAAATAGAAATAAAGTCTTCCTCCAGCTTATCTATCTGTTCTTCTTCACCTAATATTAAAACTTTTGTCCAATTTGTGTTCCATAATCTTTCAGGTATATCATAATACACATCAGGTCTTTTGGCATCAAATCTTTTTGTAAACCTGCAGTGATTGAAAATACAAACATTTTCCTCACAGTATATCTCTATTCCTAAAGAAGCATCATACTGCTTTATCTGCTTAATAATGCTTTTAATTTTATCTTCTAAAAACAGTTCGTATATAGTTTCCTCTTTATTATAGTCATAAATCTTTGTGCCATTGTATAATATTACGGGAATATTTATATTAATAAGGTGTAGATATCTTCTTGCTGATTCCACCATCCTGCCTGTAGCCAGTGTAAATATTCCTCCTCGCTCTACAAAGCTGTTTATAGCCTTAATATTTTTCTCAGAGATTTTTCCATCATTATCAATTAGGGTTCCATCCATATCTGAAACCAATAAATAACCTTGAAATTTTTTATCCATATCCTTCTCCATCTTTCTAGTACTAAATAAAATATTTACTTTATATACTTAGATTTTATACTAAAAACTCAAATTGTCCAGTAAAAATGTATTTATTATTGCTTAACTTCATGCAATTAGTCCTTACCCTGTTCTACAATTGCTATGTTAGTCTCTAAAGAATGATGTCTCATGCATATAAGTATTAACTTAGCTATTACACCAAATCTTTTTTTACCTTCATCTACAGCAGCTATTATGGATTTTACAGCTTCGTGAAAATCCATTTTTTCGTTGATAAAAAGCTGAGGAGAAAATCTAATTTCAATATATTTAACATTAGCTTTATATGAATCCTCTAATAATTCTAAAGTAATGCGATAAAGATATTCTGGTTTTTGCATTACTTTTAAAACTAAATCAAATTTTTTAAGATAATCTTTTAATGATGTACATTGATCTTGTACTTTTAAATGCTTTTCCAATTCTAAAATATCCTTACTCGGTAGTAGGATATTTTCCTTATTTGATATTTCAAGTACTGTTTCTGGTCTTACACTACCGTCTAAATGGCAATGTAGCTCTACTTTGGGAAGATTTGAAATCAATTTTACTATATCCATAAAATTCTGCTGCTTTAAATATGCACAAATGTGTTTATACAAAGATAACTCCTGTATTATATTTGTAAAGTCAGCAGCAGCTTTTTCACCACCTTTCATTTTATTAGTATATTCTATAATTTTTAAAGGTGTTTGTCTATTTTTTAAAGAATTATTTACATCTATTAAATTACATAGCTATATAGATAAAAATAACAGACACTAAAATAAGTTTTCTGAATTTTCAAAAAGTATATTGTATTCTGACAAAGGCTACGATATAATATATATAAGAAGTAAATAGAACTTCTTACAATAAATCCCAAATCACATATTAATATTATAAAAAATATTCTTTATAAAGAGTGTACAAGCTTTGTATAAGTATTAACCAATAGTAGTAACTAAGTTTCAGTACTAACTATATTATAAATATTAAATATCCATAATAGTTTAAGTAATTATTATGAAGCAGAAAGGGTGATGGCAATTCAAATAGAGTGTAATTGTTCAGATTCAGATTCAGATGGGTTGGGATTTGTTTGAACACCAATTAGTGTCATTTAGCTAGTTGGTGGTTTTTAATTTATTAGCCTTATAGGTGTAACTGAAGTTAAAGTTAACCCAAATTGTTATATAAAAGTTGAAGTGAGTAATGTTTGTGTGGGAAAAAATGGGTTTGATTTTAATTACTAATCTAACAGAATACTTATAATTGTTAAATATACTAATTCAACAATGTCATATTATAGTAAATATTTGTGTACATCAATTGGTGTAAGTGAAGTAGAAGTAGAAAGTAAAAATAAAATTAAAATAGGGAAAGAAGGTAGGCATATGGGCAATTCACAGTTAGTAATTTCAAAAATATCAAAATCTAGGGGGTTTATGGAATTTATTAATGCATTAAATATCAATAATATATTAGTTTTTGGAACTGTTCTAAGAGATGAATTTAATGATGACTCAGATGTGGATATAGCAATTTTATCAAATGAGAAACTGAATTTAAATGATATATTAAACTTAGAATTGTTATTAGAAGATATGTTAGATCGGTATATCGATGTAGTAGATTTAAATAGTGATAATTTAGATTTGTTCGTTAAAATAAGTATATTAAATACTGGAAGAAGTGTATATTCTTCTGATGAAAACAAGAGCTTAGAAGACATGATATACAAAGTAGAAAAGTATTATAGAGAAAATGAGAATTTCTTTTATTTTAGGAGGTTAGATTTATTATCATGAATAAAGAAAGACTATTAAATATAATTGAAGATATGTCTGAATCTATAAAAAATATTCAAGACTGTAAAGAGGTTTTAAAATCAACTCCAGAAAATAAGACAACCATTTTTATTGAATTTGGATTGAAGCAAATTTTTGCAGACTTTTTTATTACTGTTGAAAATTTAACTTCTATGACATTAAAGGAATTAGGAGAGTTTAAAATAGGTATTGATATGAAGAATTCATTATTAATACTGAATAATAATAACATAATTGATTCAGATATATACTATTTTTTAAATCAGGCTAGATTGTTAAGAAACAGAATCTTTCATAGATATAAGCAACCTTCTAGAGAAGAATTGTTAGAGTTTATTGATAGTAATATAGATAAATTTAATAGTGTACTAGAGTTAGCAAAGAAGTACATTAAAGATTAATAGAATCATGAAGATTTATTTTAGTATTAACTAACAGAGCCTGGACTATATACCACATTTAAAGAGTATATATATAAGTCTTGACTGAACTGCTACGTTAATATGTGCAGTTTTATTAAAACAATACATGTTTGAAGCTGGAAAATATTTGAATAAAGAAAAGCTTCCAGAATTTAGATCAATAGATACTTAATATAATTCTCTGGGTTAAAAAATATATATTAATGTGAAAAAATGTGGCAAAGTGGGGTAAAATTAAATTAGTAGTAAATAACTTGGAGGTGATTTGCATGGCTATTGCTGAGGCAACAATAGTACCAGTAGGAACAGGTTCTACAAGTGTTAGTAAATATGTGGCTGACTGCCACAAAATATTAAATGATGAGAAGGGTATCAAATATCAACTTACTCCTATGGGAACAGTATTTGAAGGTGACTTAGATACCATTTTAGAGGTAATAAGAAAAATGCATGAAGTACCCTTCGAAAGTGGAGCTATGAGAGTTATTACTTCAATAAAAATAGACGATAGAAGAGATAAAGAAGCCTCAATGAGTCAAAAGTTAAATTCAGTAAAAGAAAAACTGGATAAGTAAATAAAAGTAATTGGTCTGAAGAACACGTAACTTATTAGGAGTCAGATGAAGCTTAAGCTTCATCTGAATTAAATTTATAAGCATTTAGTAACAGGAATCTGTATTTCCGTTATATATTCATCAGGGCTATGCTTTGACCATTCTCCCTCTAGATAAAGTTCTCTATTTGCTCCAGCAATTTTATAGTTGTTATCTTCAATCCACTTTTGGAGAACAGTATATGCGTTTGTCAAATTTTCATAACTTCCTTTGTGTATAACACATGCCATTTCCTTTACAGCTTCTAGCTCCTTGACTTTTATTCTATCAGTTTCTGGGGCATTGCCTATGATATGCTCACATACTTCAATATCAACATCACTTTCCTTATATCCAGGGTCATAGTAGATTGCAACACAAGGTTGGATAACTTTTATATTATGCCTACCTAAGTGACTCATTAGTTCCTGCCATAAATGGTGCTGTTTGCTGTAGTCAGGTATTATATCTCTTATTGAGGCAACCTTTAGAGAATCTACTTCTTTTATAATAACATCATAATTTAACATAAATACATTTTCCTCCTCTTTAATTTTACTAATTAATGTCTGTAAACGGGAAAGCTTGATTTCTTCACTTTTGATGTTTTCTTCAATCTCGTTTCTTTTTATGTTTAGCATTGAAATTACGGTATCTGTGGTAAAGTTATTATCAAGCATTATAGATATCTGATTTAGAGAAAACCCTAAGTCTTTTAGTGCAAGGATTCTGTTTAGTCTGGGAAGCTGACTGGCTGAATAATACCTATAACCTGTTTGTTCATCTACTTTCATAGGTTTCAATATATCTAGTTCATCATAATATCTAAGGGCCTTTACAGAAATCTTATTAAGTCTTGAAAAATCACCTATTTTAAACATTTATAACCTCTCCTATGTGCACATATTTTAGTTACAATTTGATGATAAACCCTTCCATAGGAGGAGAGTCAATACATATTTTATAATTATAGAAAATTTTATAGCTTGTAAAAGAGAAATGGGAATAAAAAGGGAAATAAGTAAGGCGGAGATTGTGTACTTTTTTAAGTAAGGAAGAGCTAGCTCTAGTTAGAAACGAAATTTTTGCAAGACATGGATATGTTTTTCAAACAGATCCATATAAAAGCTATTTTAATGGGAAATCATAGTACAAAGCTGATTCAAATTTTAAGGGCGGTAATGAAGGATTAAATGATGCTGAAAAATACAATGTGCAGTTAATTTTAAAATATGAAAAAAAATAATCAGGTAGCAAGGGAACAGAACAGGGAAGGTTTTTTCTGCCACTGTGGCAGAAAAAACCTTCCCTTTCTCCTAAATACCTTTAGCTTCTCCATGAACAATCTTTAGCATATTGTTCTCTCTAGATATATTGTATGTAGTGCTATACTTACTTAACTTAGTACTATTACCATTTCTTTCAGTAGCGTCTATGATAGTAACTACCTGCATACCGTTGGAAATTTTTGAAATTGTCATATTTTCTACTTTTACTGATATAGTGTTTAGATATCCCTTTCTAAAGTCTGTATAAGATGTTTTTGTCTGCCAATCTGCACCTAAAAGCGAATATGCTGTAACATAATCCTGAGAATTTAAGCTATCATAAAAATAAGAAACCAAATACGCTGCATCCTGTTCTGACAAACTTTGTTTTTGTTTAGAATTACTAACTTCAGATTTAGTTGATGAAACAGATGGATTTGCAGCCCAGCTGTTTGCTAAACTTAAAACCTGATTTATGGGAATAGAAAATCCTATGGTTTCTTTACCCACTTTTGCAGAATTTATACCTAAAACTTCCCCGGTTTTTTTATCAAGCAAAGGTCCTCCGCTATTTCCAGGATATATAGGAGCTGATATTTGGTATACTCCCTTATATGCATAGTTTTCTATATTAAAATCACGATTTACACCACTTATAATACCAGTAGTTACTGTATTCTGAAGACCTAAAGGACTTCCAAGAGCTATCACTTCGTCTCCCACTTCCATATTTTTGGCTTTTGCTATTTTAAAAGGTTCTTTACCTGTTAGCTCCGCAACTCTTACTAAGGCTACATCCGTTGTAGAACTTTTTCCTATAACAGTTCCTCTATATATTGTAGTATCAGCCATTTTTACATTAACAGTAGATGCATCTCCTACTACATGAGAATTAGTAATAATATCGCCTTTATCGTCATAAAAAAAGCCTGAACCTAGTGCCGTACCTTCTCCAGTTTCAGCTTCTATAGAAACTACCAGTTTCTGACTTTCATGTATTATTGTTTTTAAATCTTTATTCTTTACTTCATTTGATTTAGAAGAATCCATATCAGCAAGTTTAGAAGGGTTAGCAGAGACCTTATGACTCATGGAGTTATGTATAAAAAAGGCTCCTATGATTCCACATATAATTATTAATATAGAACTTAATACAGAAATTATTAACTTTGTATTTTTCCCCATAATTTAATTCTCTCCTATCTTAAATACCAAGTCATTCTAGTAACCTTTATATGATGTCCACTTGGTACTCCGTATTGTACATTTTGAAAATCTCCTGTATCATTTATGTTAAGATAATTCGGAGATACATAAGCATAATCTGTACCAAGCTCCTTATTATTAGCATCATAAATTGTGTAATATACTTGTACAGAACTTATGGGCTTTGTAGCTACATTTTTTACTTTTCCACTTACAACAAGATCACCATATTGATTTACAGAAGCGTTGGTTTCAACAACCTGTACAGCATTAGTTCTGTTACTCTTATCTTCTTGTGCAGCAGCTGCCATAGCTTGTGCAATTCTATTCTGCTCTTGTTTTTCAAAATCCTCTTTATGCTTTGTAATTGTGCTTTTAAAAGATATCAACTTTTTATTACTAGCATCATATTTTAGGCCATCTTCTATAGCCGCTTCAGCGCTGGAAAAGTCATTTTTCTTTAAAAATTCATTAGCATTATTATAAGCTACAGTTCCTATCTTTGTCTTAAGAGCCTCTGCTGTATCCTTTGCTTCTTTCACATTATATGCAGATATTTTAGCAAACAGTGCTGATAGCTCTTCAATAGAGTTTTTATTATTCATTTCACTTTTTATCTGAAGAACTGTTACTCCTGTTTTTTTACTTTCTATATTTTTCTTAAGCACATCATAAAAAGCTCCATTACTATTTGCAATGGCTTTCCTGGCACTATCCAGTTCATTTAAAGCTTTGGTATAATCTTGTTTTTTTATAAAGGCCTCAACGTTATTTATATGCTGCTCAACACTTTGGCCATCCTTAACAAAATTTTTGTTTGCTTCAAGTGTCTTGTTATTTGGTCTTAAAGCTAAAGCTTTATCTATTATGGTGGCAGCCTCTGAAATTTTACCCGCAAGGGCCAAATCTTCTGCTTGCTTACGCATGTTTTCAACTTTTGCAGTAACTCTAGTTTCATAGATGTAAAATCCTAAATTTAAAGCTGCAACAGCTACTAGAGAAATTAGGGGAATTAACCAAAGTATCTTTTTCCTGTTTTGCTTAATGGATTGTCCTGATTCATAGGTATTTATAACATTGTTATTTTCTTCTTTATAGTCTGGAAGCACAATTACTTTGTCCATAACAATAGTTTGATCTTCCTGGTTAACATTAGTTTCATCTTTTTCTATAAGGTTTTTAGTAAAGCCCTCCTTAAATACCTGTATATTATCTTTTTCAAGATCTTCATTATTAGAATTTTCTTTTACTTTTGCGCCACAATTATTGCAAAAAATGGCATCATTTTCGAGTTTTGTTCCACATTTATAGCAAAACACGATCATTCCTCCTCTTTTCTGTCTGTATTCTTTTATGTATTCTATACATTTCATAAAAACCCTTCAATAATAATATAAAAAAACAGTGGTAATTTATGCCTATTTGGATTACTTTATGGTATCTTGTAGAATTTTAATGCCTTCGGTATTTAAAAACTAATAAATATTAAAGCTAAAGAATTAAAAAAGCACAGAAGATTTTATCTTGTGTATGAACAACAGATACTTGTGTAAAGAACCATAATTTTCTATGTGTTATTTCATGAAACAAAAAAACCTAAACAATGATATACAAAAGAAAGAGAAAATAGAAAGTAGCATTAAAAGAAAACCACCGCATATTTACGTAAATGCGGTGGTTTTCTTAAATTCAAGTCTTTTAAATTAAACAACATCAATACTTTCACTAATGAACAATTGTTTAAAACAGAGCCTATTAAGTTTGTCATATTGGAACTGTTATATATCCTGTCTATATATGTAGTATAATAACCTAATTGGTTTAATAAGACTTGGACTGTTTTGTGTTTTGTAAATTACCAATAAAGTTCCCATAAATCATGTAGTATAATCAGTGTAATCAGCAGTAAACCATTTAATAGATATACTAAGCTTCCCAGTATCGTCTTTAGGATTTATCTGAAGCTCGTCTGCACTTATATTGCTTCCATTTAACAATAATGCTGTGTTTTCAGCATCATCACAGTAGAAAGTTAAACCTCTAATGTTTTCTAAGGTAGGAGTGAACTTACCGAAGATAGGATCGTTTATATAATTTATATTTATATATGTCTTACCACCTTCAGTTACCTTTTTATATGTTACATATTTATGGATATTAGCATAGTTTAAAAGTCTTGAAGTTTTAGCAACCAGTATCTTACCATTGGATTCATAGTTCTTTAACCTTCTAAGGGATTTTATGTTTGCTTCTGTAAACAAATTCTCTGCATCTACTCCAAAATGCTGTGCTACTATGGAGTATTGCTTATTTTTTATTAGATTATCCAAATTTTCTTGAGTTAGCTGACGATAAATATTTTCAGGAGTCCAAGTCCAGTGAATTTTACCATTTGTTAAATTATTTGTATATCTGTAAAAACCCCAAACCTTTTTATTATCTCTTAATGTAATTTCATAAAGTGGGTAGTCCTGCCCAAAGCTATAGTCAGATATAGAATTCCAAACATACTTTATGCCATTACCTAAAGTCAAATCTGTATGATAATGAGGTGATTTAGGGTTATCTCCTTGCTGATAACTCATGAATTTTGTTGTGCCATAAGCACCAAAGTTTTGTTCATTAGAGGTATTTCCATGATTTATCCAAACTTGTGTTTTAAAATTTATTGATTTATATGTTTCCCAGGCATCCACAGCTAGTTTCCTGTTAAAAAGGGTGCTTTTTTCATTTTCTGTTGAAAAGTCACCGAAAGTGTGAAGGCTGTCTATCCATCCAGCATTAATAAAATGTATTATTTCATCTGCATCATGTTTCTGTGTCTTATCCGTACCCTTGAAAAAGGTCATTGTATTTTCAATGCTGTTGCCATACTTATCTACACTACCTTTCATATTGTCAGCCATGTATAGCCACATAGAGTCTCCAATGTCTAGTCCTAAACCTTCTCCGTAGGGAGTTTGTGCTTTTGTATTTAGAAACTTATGATAAGTTCTAAACTCCTCAGAAGTTGTATCGTCAATATCAGAGCATATAGCTAACATTGCATCATATGGGTAAGGAAACTTTCTTAAATCTTTATTTTTAGTATCTGTATTAGAATCTTGGTCATCATAAGAGTTTAAAACTTTTAAAACAGACACTGGGATTTCATCAGAAATTTTACTTTTTGTATTATGTAAATTCTCTATGTTATTTGGAGCAGGGGATTGTACAATATTTTTATTGGAAAATCTAAAAGCACACGTGTATCCCAATAAAATCATTAAAATAATAAATAAAGTTAAGTATAATCTTTTAGTTTTTTTCATAATTATATACCTCAGCAGCAAAGTTTTTATAAAAGCACATTTTAAATATATTAAGTAATACCATTATTACTTAATTCACAATAAAACTTATTAGTATGTGAATTTACGCTTAAATTATACTACAACAGAAAAATATTTTATTCCACTTTTAGAAGATTTAACTTATAATTAATGTAAAAAGATGCTGATAGTCGAAGGGGTAAAAATTTATTAAAAGGAGAGATGGTGAAACAGTGGGGAGTAGCAGATTTAAAAAGCCACTAATAGTGGTATTTATATCTGCAGCATTGTGTTAGCAGAAAAAAGGGGATTTATCAAATACAGTTACAGCACTCCCAGAAATAATAGAATATTTAAAATCTGGAGGCTATAAATTTGCTAAAATCCCTGAACCATTGGATATTTCTCCGAGCCTGTCATAGGAGGTTTTGTATAATATTATAAATACTAGATATATTGCTAGGTTTTAAGTTTTTTTAAAAAACTTGCTTTATACCAATTAATATTAGTATAATACCTGCGATTATGTTTGCCCTTTTCCCTAGATTCCACCTGTTAAAAAATTCTGTAATATAGTTTCCAGCCCAAAGAGCTAGAAAACTTATTATGGCAGAAAAAAGACCTACAAAGAACGAGTTTAATCCTATCATGCCAGCGCTTAAGCCTCCACCAATATTGTTAACTGATAGGGCGATTCCTAGAAAGGTTGCTTCTTTATAATCAATGTCTTTAGAGTTATCTGCATCTGCATTTTCTGGTTTCATCAATATACTGTAAATTGTGGTACTGTTTTTATCATCAGTTTCATGGATAACAATATTTTCCTTCTTAAAATAAGGTTCTAGTATAATCCATAGTCCAATAACAACCAGTAATATCATACTTATTAAAGAGGCAGTATGATTATTAAAAAAATTAGATATAATTTTTCCAGAAAAAGCGGCAAGAGAGGAAACAAAGAAAGTAATAACTGAAATCCATAGATTCTTTAAGGTTGAAATCTTTATTCCTCGAATACTATATGCAATTCTAACACTTATGTTATCTAGATTATTAGCAAGTGCAATAAAAATTGTATAAATAAAATGCATATCAATTATACCTCTCAAAATCTTTGTACAATTTTATTATATGCTTTCTAGAAAAATATGTGTCTTAATATTTTTTATATAGTTGCTAGCCATTAACATGTATAAGAAAAAATCTTATTCTGCTGTCTCCCCAGCCTAAATCCCATGGAACGTGGTATCTATCTGTTGTATGTGAGTTTACAAGAGGGTAACCATGAGAATCATATGCTGTAACTACAGCAAAGTGGTCTATTTGACCCTTTTTTTCATAACAAACAAGATCCGCTAGGTCAAGTCTTTCAACAGCACCTCTAGAGTAGTCTGGAGTAGCAGCGGTCAGATCCTTAAAAGTACCTACTTTTATAACACTGCCTTTTCCACTGTTCAACAAATAGCGTTTTAACTCACTGGCGTTAATCCAAGCCGTACTCCCTTGGCTGTTACCATATTTTAAATACTCACATCGCCATGTTTTGTCCGTTGGTAGTGCTCCTGCTTCTTTATCGCCTAGCACTTGAGAAGCATAATTTGTGCAATCACCACCAATGCCATTGAAATCCTTATATTTAGCATTATACTTAAAATCATTACCACTACCCCAAGCAGCACCACAGTATTTATCTGCATATTCTACTGCTTTTTCCCTATTATAATAGCGATTCTTTGGGATTTCACGTTGGTTAGATACTGCAGAAACATATTTGGAGTTATAGATCTGTTGAGATGTTTCAGAGGAAACCAAGTTTCCAGTTATCTCACCAGAATAAGCCTGAAGAGCGTCTTCGAAACAATCTGTGTACTCATCATTATAAATCAACAGTTTAGTATCTTTATTAATAAGACTAAGTGTATGCCTTATTCCTACACCAAAAGAATTGGTTACGGGGTCCACATCTGTAGGATAAATATAATCAAACTTATATGTTTCTTCTAGAGCTAACTTTATGGTTTCTTTCGTAGGATATATCTTCTTAATTCTTACAGTAGATTGTATGTTTGTAAATTTTATTCCTCTTGCTTTAGACCAAGTATTTAAATATTTTAAACGTTTCACTTCGTGTTCTAATGCCCATTTACCGTATTTTTCAGATGTATCAAAGTATTCCTTTAAAGATTCCAAATCACCAGTAATAAAGGTACAGGAACGTTTATTATATATGTTCTCAATTTCAGTTTTTAATCCTTCCTTATCATATGGCTCAGCAAATAAGTTAGTAGAAGATTGAAGTGAATAGTTTTCATATTTATTGTTATAAATTATGGGTATTATATTTATACATGCAACTAGAAGAGTATATGTAAATAATCTCTTAATATATTTTAAATATGAATGCAAGCAGGCTTCCTCCTTTTAATTATAAAGATTATCAGTGCTCAATTTAGTATTTACATTTTGAAATTTTTTAATATAATCATAGAAATAAATAATTATACTAAATGGTTATCTATATAACCTAATGTTTACATTTTTCGAAAATGTATTTGAATGATATTGCTTTTTCAAAGTTCTTTGAATTTTGTGCAAGTTGTATACTGAATAAATTGTTAAAAATAGATTATTGCATTGATGTTTTTTATAGATATATTGGGAAAAGTGGGCTATAATAATAGAGCATTATATAAAAGAACGACAAATATTTTATTTTTCTATACATTTTAAACTGTGCTTAAAAGGAGCTGTAAATGTTTATGAATACTAGTAATATAAGAATAATCTATACAATAATTGTTTTTATAGCTTTAGCAGCCTTTGATAACATTATTATAGGATTGTTTCCACCACTTTTTTCTTCTATTGCAAAGGAATTGAATGTACCAGTGTCAGCCTTAGGATTGGTTTCAGCTGCTAATATTTTAGTTACAGCTCTCTCATCAATTTACTGGGGTTATCTTGCAGGAAAATTCAATCGTAAGAGGCTTATTATCATAGGTACCATTTTTTGGTCACTGTCAGTATTTTTAACTTCACATAGCAGTACTTACGTCCAACTTTTTATTTTTCAAATTTTTACTGGAATAGGGCTGGGATGCATAACATCCATTGGGTTTAGTGTTTTAACTGATTATATTCCTCATAGATTCCGTGGAATGTTATTAAGTCTTTGGGGAATGTCACAGGGTTTCGGTGGAATCGCAGGAGCACTAATGGCGTCTCTAGTTGTTCCTGTTGCAAGTTGGAGAAAACCCTTTGAAATTGTTAGTATTATAGGATTCTTATTAATTATCTTATATTTCTTTATAAAAGAACCTGCTTTAGGCGAATCGGAACCAGAATTGAAAGAACTTATTAAAGAGGGCTATGAATATAATTATAGTATAGAATTTAATCATCTGTATGACATTACTTCAAAGGGTAGTAACATTTTACTATTTTTACAGGCATTTTTTATGAATATTACAACTGGAACTTTAATATGGCTTCCAACCTTATATATTGCAAAAATTCAGCAACAAGGATATAGTACTAAAACTGCAATAATTGCCTCTGGATATCTTTTTGCTTTATTTCAAATAGGCGGCTTGACATCAGCTTTTTTTGGCTATCTCGGGGATAGATTTCAGAGGAAAACTTATAAAGGAAGAGCTCTACTCACATCATTTTTTGTTTTTATTATGATGCCTATTTATGTTGTAATGTTTATGCTTCCAATGAATAATCTATCATTACCTAATAACAATGATTCTCTATCAATACTTTTAGCTTTATTAAAGCAAATAATCATAAACCCCTGGATGACATTAATATTTGTTTTGTCTTTTCTTGCAAGTGCAGCGCAATCTGCCAACACACCAAATTGGCTTGCTTTGGTAACGGATGTAAACCTTCCTGAGCATAGAGGAACAGCCTTTAGCATAGCTAACCTTGCTAACGGCTTAGGAAGAACCTTAGGAAATGCTGGAGTTGGTGTTTTACTTTCTATTGTTTCCATACACACAAGAGAACCACAGAACTATATAATTACGCTAGCATTGTTTCAAATGCTTTTAATTCCTTCATCTTTATGCTATATAAAGATGTTAAAGACTAACGTCAAAGATATAAGAGAAGCTAAATTAATCCTTCGTAACCGTACCAAGTTAAATTAGTTTCATAATATTGCTATTAAAAGTTATACTAGGGGAGAAAATTAGACTTTAATGCGTACATAGCTTTATATTATAATAAATATGGTTCTAATTTCCTAGAACCAAGATCTTTAGTGTACTATCCACAGTAATAATGATTTAAAATAGGAGGGTTAGCTAATGACCAAATATAAAAAATACTATTTTGTTTTAATTATTTTTATTTTTCTTTTTACTGGATGTGAAAATCCACTGAGCTCATCAAATAATAAGCAAAGTTCTACATCTCCAAGTACAACGAAAAACTCTGCTTCAAAAAATTCTACACTTCCAACTATAAATAGTGGTGTAAATGCTCCTAATGCTAGTATTATTGTTGGTCCTAGTAATGTTGGAGCATCTATAAAGTTCTCATCAGTTATACAGGCTGGCAACACTTTATATTATTCTAACTGGTCTGATAAAGATAAGATATACAAAATAAATGCAGATGGAACAGGAAAACAAAAAATTAGCGATGATTCTGCATCTGAATTAATTTTATCAAATAATACAATTTACTATAGTAATAAATCTGATTCTTATAAGATTTATTCTATAAATACAGATGGAACAGGTAGAAAGAAATTACTAGATGAGAGAACTTATAATTTAATACTTTTGGGTACTTTTATATACTATATTGGTCCTAATAACACTATATATGCACTGGATGTTAGCAATGGAAGTAAGTCTTCTTTAAATATACAATCAAGATGTTTTGATAGTGATGGAACTAATATTTACTATGAAGACTATTTGATGAATGGCTCATTGAGTAGTATACAGATTAATGGTACTAACAAAACAAAGATTTCTGATGATGCTCCAATGGATATAGTAGTACAAGCTAAAGTAATTTACTATTCTAATGCTGGGGACGGCAATAAACTATATAAAGTTTCCAGTGATGGTACCAATAAAACTAAGCTTAACGACTTTAAATCTATGAATTTAGTGCTTGATAACGGATGGATATATTATATTAATGATTCTGACTATGATAAAATATATAAAATTAAGCTTGATGGAACCAATAATACTAAAGTAAGCGATGAAAGCTTCGTAAAATCTTTTTCAATTGCTGGAAACTTTATTTATTTTAATAAAAAAACAGATTCTACTTCAGCACCTTTTATATATAAGATAAGCAAGTAATGTAGAGTTTTTATAGGTACGGAACTTTTAAATATAATATAAGTCAATGTGATAATGCAGCATAATATTTACTTAAACCGATAAACTAATAGTTAGAATACCGAATAGAAAGGATGAAACTTATGTATTCTAATTCAAGTATTTCTGTGTATAGTGAGATAGGGCAGCTAAAATCTGTTTTGCTTCACTGTCCCGGGGAAGAGATTGAAAATATTGTGCCGGATTATTTACGAAGACTTTTATTTGATGAGATTGCATACTTAAAACAGGCTCGTAAAGAGCATAATGAATTTGCAGATATTTTAAGAAAAGAGGGAGTAGAAGTTCTCTATTTAACAGATTTGATGGCAGAAATTTTGGAGGAGTCAAAGGTTAGGCAGGAATTTTTAACTGAATTTATGGAAGAAGGAAAAGCTACTACAAAAGGACTACAAGAGGCACTTATGGAGTTATTCAGCACTTATTCTTCCCATGAACTTATAAGAAAATGTATAGCAGGAGTTAGAAAAGAAGAACTCAAGGATATTAAGCCAAAATCTTTAGGAGATATGGTGAAAAATCCATATCCTTTCTACCTAGATCCTATTCCAAATTTATATTTTCAAAGGGATCCCTTTGCTTCCATTGGAAAAGGAATTTCTTTAAATGTCATGGCAAATGTAACTCGAAACAGAGAAACTTTATTTGCTAAGTATATTTTTAACTATCATCCTAGATTTAAAAATGTAAAGAGATGGTACAATAGGGACAAGAGGCATTCTGTAGAAGGGGGAGACATTTTAGTTCTTTCTGACAAAGTATTAGCTATTGGAATAAGTGACAGAACAGATGCAACAGCCATAGAAAGACTGGCACATAACCTTTTGAGTTCAGATGAAGAACCTTTTGAAGTGGTTATGGCTTTTGATATTCCGAAAGCACGAGCTTATATGCATTTAGATACTGTATTTACCATGGTGGACTATAATCAGTTTAGTATCTATCCAGGAATTGAGGAGCCCTTAGATATTTATAGTATTACAAAAAAAAAGAATAAGGAAATTAAAATTATTTATGAACATGAAGATTTATCCTCCATATTGAAAAGACATTTACACTTATCCGAAGTAAATTTAATAAGGTGTGGAGACGGGGATCGTATTGCTGCCAGTAGGGAGCAGTGGAGTGATGGAAGTAATACTTTTGCAATTTCACCGGGAAAAGTTGTTTGCTATGATCGTAACTATGTAACCAACGAGGCATTACGAAGAAACAATATAGAAGTATTAGAATTTCAGTCCTATGAACTGTCAAGAGGACGTGGAGGTCCAAGATGCATGAGCATGCCATTGGTTCGGGAGATGTTATAATTATTTTTACAAGAAAATTCACCTTCAGCTCCTAACAAATATTGTTTAGTAGGAAGTTATCAAGGAAAGTTAAAAATTAAAGGTAATAATTTAATATCTAATAATTTAATATCTAATATGGGAGAACATAAAAACACTGAAATAAATTTAGATAGTATAATAAATAGTTTGAATGATTTTGTTAAATCAAAAAAATAGAGAAATTTATATTAAATTCAGCAGGTAACTTCTTTTAGGTTTTCTAAAAGTTACCTGCTTTTTAACTATAATAAAATTTCGGTGTAGATTAGAGCTTATAGATTCTAATTAATTTTAGTGCCTATTATTTTTATTTATATAAGTATGTAATTTAATGATATAATGTTAAATAATTAATATGTAGTGGTAAATTATTCTAAACTAACAACATTAAAAAATTGTTAAAATTGAAATAAGAAAAAGGAAGTGATTGCTATAATAAAGAAGAATTTTTAAACCAACCGAATATTTCTAAATATTTAAACGGAAATTTCAAGATAAAATGATATCAAGAGAAATGAATATTCTAATGAAAAAGAGTTTATTATGAGCTGGTATATATAAATTAAACGAAATCTTTATGAAAAATTACATTATAACAAATGCTGCATTGTGGCAAGATATATATTAGTACTTACATAGAGTAAATAATTACTTTTAAATGAGGTGTAACAATGATTTCTAATTTCTTAATAAAAAAATTTATAAGAGAATATTCTGATGTTAAAAACAAAAAAGTGAGGGACAAATATGGGTACCTTGGTGGAATAGTAGGAATCTTAGTAAATGTACTTCTCTTTGGTGTTAAATTTACTATAGGAATGGTTGTAAATAGTATTGCTGTTACCGCTGATGCCTTTAATAATCTCTCTGATGTAGCTTCATCCATTGTAACTATTTTTGGCTTTAAGCTATCTAGTAAACCTGCAGACAAAGAACATCCTTTTGGACATGGTCGAATTGAATATATTTCTGGATTAATAGTGGCCTTTTTAGTATTATTAGTAGGATTTGAATTTGTTAAGAGTTCTTTTGATAGAATTAAAAATCCTACTCCTGTGGAATTTTCTTTTGTACCCTTTATCCTATTATTAATTTCTATATTATTTAAAGTATGGCTTAGTAGATTCTATAAGAATGTAGGAGAGAGGATAGATTCCTCTGCACTTAAAGCTTCCGGTGTGGATGCTCTTAGTGATGTAGTTTCTTCTGCAACAGTGGCATTTTCTCTTTTGATTTCTAGATTTACTTTAGCACCCATAGATGGATACATAGGTATGGTTGTTTCTGTTGTTATTCTTTATGCTGGATATAAGTTAATAAAGGATACTTTAGATCCACTTCTTGGCTCTGTACCAGATAAGGAACTTGTGGAAGATATCCAAAAAATGCTTTTAAATTATGAATACATAGACGGAGTTCATGATTTACTAGTCCATAATTATGGTCCAGGAAGAATCATTGCATCTATTCACGCTGAAGTTCCTTTAAATATATCAATAGTTAAAATACATGAAATCATAGATAGAGCAGAGAAAGAAGTATCTGCAGCCCTTGATATTTACTTAGTAATACATATGGATCCCATTACTGCTGATGATAAGGAAATATTAGATGCTAAAAAGGAGCTTATAGAAGCTCTAAAAGCTGTCCCTATAGTAAAATCCTTTCATGATTTTAGAGTAGTAGGTGAAGGCGAAAATAAAAATTTAATTTTCGATGTGGTAATTGATGCTGATCATATACTTACAAAAGATAAGGAACTTAAATTGCAAAAGGATATAAATTTAAATTTAAAAAAGCTACATCCAAATTATAATGCAATTATAACTGTAGATAAAGATTATTTAGGTGTACAAAAATTAAGTAGTGAAGACTAGTATCCTATGTATTTTAAATGTTTAAAAATATATTCCAGGTAGTTATATCCAGCACACCGCATATAGTACAAGTTCTTCACAGCACTCCTTAAATTTGTAGCTTACAAACTGTTGATCTTTATCAGTTCTTATAACAGGTTTTACAACAAATCAATGCATCTTACATACTTAATATTGCATGTTGAAAGGAATCTATAGCTTAGATTTATAAAATTTAATACAATGAAATTGTAAAGAGCAGGAGGTGTTGGGTTTGAAAATAATTATTTTAAATGGAAGTCCAAAGTCAGAAAAAAGTGTTACAATGCAATCAATGAAATATTTACAGCAAAGTTATAAAAACCATGAATTTGAGTATGTGAACATTTTAAAAGAAGTAAAAAGATATGAAGAAGACAAGGAAGAATTAGAAAAGCTGTGTAAAAAAATTGAAAGTGCAGATGGTATTATATGGGCTTTTCCACTATATCATACTTTAGTACCTTCCCATTATAAAAGATTTATTGAATTAATATTTGAAAATAACTTAACAGATTATTTTTCGGATAAATATACTAGTGTGTTTTCTACATCTATTCATTATGCAGACATTCATGCACACAATTTTATGAGGGCAATCTGTGAGGATTTAGGTATGAACTATGTAGAATATCTATCCCATGAAATGTATGATTTAACAAAAGAAAAGGGAAGAAGGGAACTTAAATTATTCTTTGAAAATTTACTGATTTATATTAATGAAGGTCTAACTACTAATAAATTATTTAAACTCTTAAGTAAAAGTATCTTTAAATACAAGTCAGGTGAAACAGATAAATTTATCCATACAGCTAAAAAAATAATTATTGTAACAGATGCAGAAAAAGAAGATCATAACATTAATGAAATGATTGATAAGTATAAAAGTTATTTTAAAAATCCAGTAGAAGTGTTTAATCTTCATGATGTAGATATAAAAGGTCCTTGTTTAGGTTGCTGTAAGTGTGCTGCAGAAAATATATGTGTTTATGATGATAAAGATGGTTACCGAAAATTTTTAGATTATATTATTAAAAATGGAGATATAATTATTTTTGCAGGAACTATAAAAGATAGATATTTATCCTCACGTTTTAAGCTTTATTATGATAGAAGCTTTTGCTATAATCATATTCCTTTCTTAAAAGATAAGCAAATAGGCTATATGATTTCGGGTAAATTAAGTGAACATCAGAATTTAAGGCAAATACTAGAATTATATACTGGAGAAGATAGAAATTTAATTGGATTTGTTACTGATGAAAGTGAGGATAGTGATATTATAGATAAACAAATATATACTTTTGCTAAAATGGGTGTAAGCTACTGTGAAAGAAATTATTTTAAATCAGAAACCTTTTTGGGTGTAGCTTCGAGAAAATTGTTTGCTGATGCCATAGAAGGAGAATTAGGAGCCATATTTGCAGCTGACTATAAATACTACAAAGAAAATGGAATTATGAAAAAAATATCCTTTAAGCAGAAAATGCAGGGGAAAGTTATGAGATACTTTATGGGAAAAGAAAGATTCAGGAAAGAGGTACAGAAAAATATGATTGATTATATAATTGCTGGTCATAAAAAAGTTATTGAAAAAGGTAGGGAGTAAAATAATGATCAATAGTTTGAAAGTAACTTTAAATGTAACTCTAGGATTTGTACCTTTAATATTTCTTTGGAGTATTTCAAATAAATTGGGACTTATTTTAGGCTTAGCTTCTATTTTAATACTATTTGCAAAAAATATAATAAATAAAAATATAGGAATTATGTCCAGTGTGTTATTAGCCTACTTTACTATTTATAATATACTATATTTTTATTTTGATATGGACTTTATTATTCAATATAGATATTTAACTTCTTATGTAGTACTAGCTTTAATGGGGTTTGTTTCTATTAGGATAGGAAAACCTTATACCATGTATGAGGCTAAAAGCGGATATAGAGAAGGTTTTGGGGAATCTCCATTATTTATAGAGGTTAATGTTTTGATAACAAAAATATGGGCAACAATTTATTTAATTAATGCTATTATAGAATTAATGGGACATAACACTATTACTATTATCGTTATGAATATACTAGTAGCTCTAGGAGTTACATTATCCATTATAATTCCAGGGTTACTTCCAGAAGCTTAAAGTAAAAGAGGTTTTTATATGGAGATGGATGTAATTTGCTCAGAAAATATTAGAAGAATATTAGAAGAAATTCTTACTAATCGTAAAATAAGGATTATTAAAGATGCTAAGGTGTGTATCATTGAAAAAGGATTTGATTTAGAAGCAGGCAAAATAGGCATATATTTTGATATGACAACTATAAATGTTTTAATTGACTATTTAGACCAAATATCAGTGAGCAAAGAAGAGGTTAAAAATATAATCACAGGAAGATGTGAGGAAGATGAGCTTAAAGTACTGACTTATGATAATATTTATTATTTTGAAGCCATGGGCAATGATGTTTTTTGTATGACAAAAGATAAAAAATATAAAGTGAAGGAAAAGCTTTATGAATTAGAAGAAAAGTTAGAAAATAAAGGCTTTATAAGAGTAAGTAAATGTTTTATTGTAAATATAGTCAAGGTAGATCGTATCATTTCCTGGTTTAATAGTAAGCTAATATTAAAAATTATGGATATAGATGAAGAAGTTTATGTTACACGAAAATATTTAAATGAATTCAAAAAATTTCTTGGATTTTGAGGTGTTTTAAGTATGAAAGAGAATTTAAAGGATTTTTTATTTAATTTATTAATATCTATATTTATTGGATTATTTGTTGGTATGGTTCAAATAACTGCTATAAATATGGACAGTGAAACTGTAGCCATACTAGTTATGAGTTCAATAATTGGAGGCGTTATTGGAACAATTTCTAGACTTGTTTTCATATATATATTTGAGATAAAACGAAAGAATGTAAAGCTAGCATTTATATCAGTGTTTATTATAATAGGAGCTATTTCCTGTATACCATCTGTTTATTATTATTTAGTTGAAAATGCTAATATTTCTATAGTGGAGTTAGTACCAATTTTAGTATCAGCAGAGCTTCTTGGAATGAGCTTTTGTTATTACTCTTATAAAAGGTGTTTGGAGCTTAATTTAAAACTCACAAATAAAAAACAACAGTTAACAAGTAATGATTAAGAAAAAGCATTCCAATACATAACGTGGAATGCTTTTTATTTGAATTTTTTCCATGTGGGTATCAGGTTAGTACATTTAAGTTATTTTATTTTGCCAATTGATATATTAACACGATAGTTACCATAACTTAAAATTTCATCTAATATATTCATAAGTTCTTCTTCGTTTGATACATTTACCTTTAGTAAATAACACCCATCACCACTTATGCGATTTCCTTCTAACACTTCTGGTTTTTCTTTAATGAAATTTTGAAAAGATAAATGATCAGTGGTTTTCATAAATACAGTAATAAAAGCAATTAAGTTTTTACCTAGTTTGTTTTGATTTAAATTAATAGTATAGCCTTCAATAACCCCTAAATCTTCCATTCTACGTATACGATTTGCAACGGCTTGTCCTGTTAAATGAACTAATTCTCCAATTTCTCGCCACTGGATTCGAGAGTTCTTCTTTAATAAAGATAATATATGAAAATCAGTTTGATCAAGCATAGTTTATAATTTCCTTTCACCATTCAATTTATAACGAGCTTTTATTTTCTCCAGTAAATATGAATATATCATATAATAAGTATATCATATGCTTTGGAGGTATCGATAATGAAAATTAGGCTAGTTAGGCATGCAACTTTACTTTTAAATATTAAAAATAAAAGAATTCTAGTTGATCCAATGCTAAGTCCAGCAGGTACAATTGAGGCCATACCTAATGTTTGCAATACTAATAAAAACCCATTAGTAAAACTACCTATTGACCTACATAAAATTGTTAATGTTGACGCAATTCTTTTAACACATATGCATAGAGATCATTTTGATGAATTTGCAGCTCAATTAATTCCCAAGCATACACCAGTATTTTGCCAGCCTGAAGATAAGAAGAAGGTAGAATCAAAAGGATTTTTTACTGTTATTCCTATTGAGCAACTTTATATATGGGAAGGTATTAAAATTAATCGTACTGGTGGACAACATGGTACAGGAAAGATTGGAAAAGAAATGGGCGCAGTTTCAGGCTATGTTATTACTGCTCAGAATGAACCTTCTCTATATATTGCAGGTGATACTATTTTGTGCTCAGAAGTTGAAGGAGTGTTGAAAACATATAAACCACAAATAACTGTTGTTTTTGCTGGAGCAGCTAGATTTAGTGAAGGAGACGCTATTACAATGACAGAGGAAGATATTTATAATCTTTGTAGGAAAGCACCTTATACAAAAGTTGTTGCTGTTCACATGGAAGCATGGAATCATTGCACTCTTACAAAATTAAAACTAAAAGAGTTTTTAGAAAAACATGCACTAAATAGACAAGTATATGTACCTAATGATGGAGAATATAGAGCTTATTAAAAGTTGTAAGGGAAAAGTGCATTACGTTAAAAAAGGAGAGATAGGCAAAACTCCAGAAAGTATGACTATTCTCCAACTAAATCACATTTAAACAGCGATGGCATTGTAAAGATATTCTTCTTTAAGGGGAATCATTAGGCTTACGATTGGTAACTGTTATGCCAAGCACGTTGGCCATCATCCCTGACCCAAGACTTGCGGCAAGTCCCCATAATAATTCGAACTGCCATAAAGACTTCATAAGCCTTTTTTATATTGTTTTGCTATAGCTATAGAAAAATTTTCCTATAGCTTATTGGTGGTTTCTATTTTTATTTTTTATTAAATTTTCTTGTGAAGCTTTTTCCGGGACAACTTTTTTCAGAATTAAACCAAGCACATACCTTGCAATTTAAACATAATGAAATATCATTATTTTGCTTAGCTTTATTAACCCATTCAGCATCCACTAATAAGTTTTTACCTATAGCAACAAAATCCGCTAAGTCATTCTCTATTAGAAAACTGGCCTGTTCTGGCGTTTTAATATTGTTAACTACAATAACAGGAATATTTACATTTTTTCTTATTTCTGTGCCACTATATACTATCCAATTATAGCTGAAATTGTCTGGAACTTGTGGTAATTCACTAGAATCAATTTCAGGAGGCAAAAACATACCAGAAGAAATATGAAGCAAATCAACTCCAGCTTTTTCAAGCTCTTTTGCAGTTTTAATTGAAGTTTGTAGGTCGGGATCATTACAGCCTATTCTGCAGCTAATGATAAAATCATTTCCTAGAGTCTTTTTTATTCCTCTAATTATTTCAGTTACAAATCTAGTTCTATTAGGTACACTTCCTCCATATAAGTCTGTTCTTTTGTTTATTGCTGGTGATAGGAATTGATTAATCAAATAACCGTGTGCACCGTGTAGTTCTATTCCATCATATCCAGCTTTTTTAGCTCTTGCAGCAGTATCGATGAATGCTTGTTGCAAGCTGTGTATTTCGTAAACTGTTAAACCACGAGCAGAGATAACACTATTGTCCACCTTTGACACTTCATAATAATCTGATGAAGATACTATATCATCCTTAGGTGAATTTCTAGCAGCTTTTAATCCAGCATGAGCAAGTTGTACTAAAACTTTGGCTCCATGTTTATGACAAATATCTGAAATTCTTCTAAAGCCTTCTATGTACTTATCAGACCATAATCTAAGTATCACATCATTACCTTTTACACAGGAAGTTGCTTCAGTGATTATTAATCCTACACCTCCTTTAGCTCTTTCTTCATAATGCTTTACATGCGCATCTGTTACTGTTCCATCTTCTTTTGCATAAATGAAAGTAACCATTGGAGGCATAACAATTCTATTTTTTATCCTCAAGTTATTAATATTTATTTCTGAAAATAAAGTACTCATTTTTACACTCCCTATATAAATACAAATTGATTTTTAAGATAAAATCTAATAATATAATATTGGAATAAATGTAATTTTACAAGTACGCATATTATTAGTACATACTAATAAAAAAGATACTATTAAGAAGGGAAGTAAATTTAAATGGGGAAGATGTATTGTAATAAAGAAGAGTTTTGTCCTATTGCTATTGTGCAAAGGTTGATTGCAGGCAAATGGAAACTAATTATCTTGTGGCATTTAAGTAAAAATACTAGAAGATTTGGTGAACTTGAAAGATTATTACCTGAAATATCACAAGGAATTCTTACTCAGCAGTTAAGAGAACTTGAACGCGATGGATTGGTACATAGAGAAGTATATAGAGAAGTTCCACCCAAAGTAGAATATTCGTTAACAGATATGGGGAAAGAATTCCTTCCTATATTTAAAGTTATGAATGACATAGGTAATAGTTATATAAATCAAAAATTCATAGCCAATAAAGAGTAACATAAAGTTATCTATTTTGGATAGCGATTTTATAGCTGTCATAAGAGAAAAAATGGATAAGTAAATAAAAAAGCCCATAAGGGAAAATATTCCATTTTGGGCTTTGAAAATTTCTTAGCAGCTATCATATAATTAAAAAATTCTAACTACAGTACCTACAGGTACTAAATTTAAAACTTCGATCACATCTTTATTAAACATTCTAATGCATCCATGTGAAACTAATTATTTAAAAATATATTCCAAGTGTTTATGTCTAGAACACCACTAGTTAATCTTCCCCAATTCTTTTGCAAGTTAGTTATAGCTTGGAAGGTAGGTTCATCGTATACCATGGGAGTATAAGAATTAGGCTTTAAAAATTCCCACCCTTTGCTTTCTAGTTTCTGCTGCAGCCATAACACTACATGGCTCCTGTGTTCCTTTACAATGAGTTTTCCAACTGCTTCTAAGTTATCTATTGTTTCTTGATATACATTACCGTCTATGTTCTTTAATTTAGCATTATAGTCTAAGTTTAAATTATATTGTAATGCTTGTATTTGAGCTTTCAATGTAGGATTCTCAGTAGCAGATATTAAAGTACTATCAATAGCATCATATTGGTAGAGTTGGTACTGTTCTATAATTTCAGTTAACTGACTAGTATAGTTAGGATCAGTAGCATACCCGTCTTGCTGTATCAATTTGCAAGCTATTTTATAATCTTTAACACCTAATAGGTTACTGTATCTGCTATTATTAACCAGAAACAGAGCATGGTCATAAACACTATCTGCCAAAGAATCATAAACTCTAAACTGAGCATTAATAGTCTCCCAAACTCCGTTATAATACTCTCTTGTAGGTAAGGTTTGGGATCTGTAACCACAGCCATTAGTCCATTTTATTCCGAATAAATTGTTTCCAGGATCAGATTTACCATAGCTTGATTCAAGGATTGCCTGAGCTATAGTCAAAGAAGCACATATACCGAAGTGGCTTTGTGCTTCAATAGCTCCTTTCTTCACTAAATTTATAAAGTCTTCACTGTTCATAAGTTGTTTCTCCTCTCCTTTTTGAATTTTATTCCATTAAAATATATACAGTAGCGTTCTATATAGGTAGAAAATTTTTTAAATAGACTAGGAATCTGCCTATTTAATTAGGTTCTATTATACATTGCTGTTGTCAATTCTACTTATTAACTCTTTATCAAATTCTATTTTATTATAGGAATATGTATAAGCACAAACTAGCCTGTTGATTCAATTATCAGGCTGCTTTTTTGTATATTTTGTATTATATTACATGTAATTTAATGGTATAATGTAAATAACTAGTATAGTATATGTTAAATATGTAATAAAAGTAAGCAATAAAATTTCATTTAATCAAGAAACTACTCTTTAGGAAAAAGTAGTATTAAAAATGTAAAGAAATCAAAATCTAAGGTTTTTACATAGGATTTAGGGGGTTAAAAAATGAGTGATATGTCATCAGTAAGTAATGCTTTTCATACTTTTATTAAGGAGGCTCCAGAATATCAAAAAATATGGATGGAAACAGTGCAAAAGCTAGATTCGGCAAGTAAACTTGATCCAAAGTCAGAGGAACTTGCATATATAGCAGTATTAGCTTCATCAAGGCTTGAAGGTGGAATACCTTTTCATGTTAAACACGCTAAATCTCTTGGCGCAACAAGAGAAGAAATAATAAGTGCCATTTTAGTTGGTTTACCAGCAGTGGGTAATATAGTAATTCAAGCATTACCAATTGCTTTGAATGCATATGATAATGAATAATTTTAATTTATAATCAATATATTGAAAGTTATTTACTTGTGGAATATAATTGAATTAATGTATTGAAAAGTATAAAAACTCTCAGTTAAGAAACAAAGGACATGTGGGCTAAGTTAAAAGTGCCCTCATGTCCTATTTTTGTCATAAAAATTATTATGAGGTCATAATATGAAACAATTAAAGAATATTTTATAGGTAAGGATGCCCTTGTGAAACAAAAGCAGAAAGGTTTAAAGAAAAACATAGTTGGATTTGAAATGAAGGACAGAAACAAGCTTTATGAAGCCTTGGTAGTTAGTAAAAGGTTTTATCCGACGACTACTCGATCTAATACTTCACGCTTTTTCAAAGGATGAGAGTAGAGAGCAGCTATGTCTCTATTTATAACAAAAATTATAATAAATAATTTATATTTGGGGGGATTTATAAATGAAAGTTTTAGATAGTTTAGTATATACTGAGGAACACCAATGGGTAAAGATTCAAGGAGACAAAGCTTATATAGGTATAACTGATTTTGCACAGCATTCTTTAGGAGATATTGTATTTATTGAATTACCTGAGGTAGATTCAGAATTTTTAACAGGGGATACCTTTGGGATTATTGAATCAGTAAAGGCAGCTTCAGATTTGTATATTCCAGTTGGTGGGAAAGTAGTGGATATAAATGAGGAACTAATAGATAACCCAGCTGCCGTTAACGAAGATGCTTATAAAAATTGGATGATTCTCATTGAAATAACTGATAAATCAGAGCTTGATGAGTTATTAGACTCTCAGAAATATGAAGACTTATGCGGTAAGGGGGAGTAGCATGCATCCTCCATATTTATCAGCAACAGCAGAAGAAAAAGAGCTAATGCTAAAAGCAATAGGGGTAGATACCATTTCTCAACTACAATGTTCTTAATAAGGGGATCTGATCCTCTTTCGTAATTAAATACGTAATAGTATTGAAACTATTTATAATTTTCTTTTTTTGTTATGAATAATATTAAAATACCGAAAGGTATTTTTTTTATACCTAAATGACACAGAACTAGCAAATGAATAGAAGGCAAAAGATGTGATTATTTCTAAGCAGGACTATAAAAACATTTTTTGTGTATTTATTATATATGTCTGTTTTTCTTTGAGATATATTGACAATAAAATATTACTTTGATATTATATTACCAATGGTAATTACTATTGGTAATATGAAGGGAGGTAATAATATGCAAACAAATAGAAAGTATGTAAGTAAAGAAATCATAATAGAAACTACATTACGTTTAATTGAAGAAAAAGAAGGAATTAAAGATGTAAATTTGAGGGAAATTGCTAAAAATATTGGATGCGCTCACACAAATTTATACAACTATTTCAACAGTCTTGATGAAATCTTTTGGGAAGCACTTGGACAAGTCATACTTAAGATGATTGATTATTCAGAAACTAATCTAACTACTGAAACCGATCCAGAAGAAAAATTTTATTTGTTATTATCAAATATCATTGATTTTTCAATGGACCATCCTGGTTGGTACAGACTTATATGGTTGGAATCTATAGGTGGAAAACCTTCCATTGAAGTTATTAAAATATTAGATACATCTGACGAAGGATTTAATGAAGCAATTATAAAAGCAAGTAATAATAAACTTTCAGAGGAAAAGGCAAGTTTAATTGGTGATATATTACATGGTTATTTACATGGTGAATTGTGTAAATGGATCAATAATCGAAGTTTTATAAATAGCATAGAGAAAACAAAAATGAATATATTTTCAAACCTTAAATATTTATATAAATTATTAATTCAGCAGGAGGAATTTAGATTATGAAAGTTTTGAAAAAACTGGTGGAAAGTTATAATTATTGTCATTGTATGTGTTTCTCTCGATTTAATTCTCCATGGATTAGCAGCACTAATACAGGGTGTAAATACACCTATTTTTACTAATGGGAATTCTACTGGGGATTTTTATAGGAACTAATGAAACCAAAAATAGAAAGAGGCAAAAATTTTTTTCAATTTTTGTTATAACTATTTTTTATATTATAGGTAGATACTTCGCATACTCTATATTACACATAGAATCCGCATATAGTATTAAGCCCTTAGGAACATTTATCTGGACACTATGCCAAGGATTATGGATAGGAATAATCTATTTTATTTTACAATCAGGTATTAAAGGGAAGTCTGTTGTTTCACAGGGATTATTCTTTGAAATTGTAATTTTCGGTTTGAACTGGTTAGCATATCATTTTTTTATTCCTGTCATGTATGACGTATCACTTGTTGATATCTTTATGCGTGTAGGAATAGATGTTTTATTTATAACAGTTGGTGTATGTACTTGTAAAAAGTTATTTGATAAAAGTTGTTAATTTTAAGGTATCTTTTTTATTATAAAAAATGTATAAGAATATACTTAAATAATACATGAAAGATACTACATATTGTTCTTATTAACTGTCACAACTATTAAAAAATGAATAATTTTTAAAATACCGTATTATTCAATAAAGTGAATTTCACGGTATTTTTACGTTATACTTCAAGAATAATTACTAGCTATCTTGAAAATTAGAATATATTAGTTTAAGGGGATAACATAAAATGTCTGATAGGAATGCATCATTATAATAAATATTAATATGGAAGTAATGATTTAATGCTTATGTAGTTAGGTTTCTGTAAATAGGAAATTCTAATAATTTAAATATGAAACTAATGAAATTATAAGGAAGGTAAAAGTAGATATAGGACAAATACTAAGAAAACTATGTGAACATAAAGGAGTAGAAATAATTGAAGCAAATGCATGTAAAGATCATATACATATGTTTGTAAGTATACCAACAAAATTAAGTGTAGTTCAATTTATGAGATACTTAATTTATTAATTTTTATTAACAAATTATTTATATGTTAATAATTTTTTACGAAATTAACAAAAAAATAATCAAACTTGTTTAATAACATTTTATGTAATATAATAGAATAAATTGTTCGATAAAAATGAAAGAGTGATTTTTTTGGCTCATTTTGTAAGTGCTTTTCTATATGATTTATTCTCAACACTCTGGATGGCAGTATATATGCTTTTAAAGGGAGAAGTGAATATAGTTATAAAAGCATTGTTTGTGCATATGGCATGAAAGATTAAGAAATTACACTGGAGCAGGCACTTCAAGTTAGACAATTTGTGTCAGCTTTAACCTATGGTGATGTAATAATTCCAGCAATAAGGGGATTTACTTTAGTAGGAGAGGTTATATTTATAAAGGCTTCTTTAATATTGCTACGTACAACTTTAACAGGAACAGCTTCTTATCTATTATGGTACTACTCTGGATGGCAGTATATATGCTTTTAAAGGGAGAAGTGAATATAGTTATAAAAGCATTGTTTGTGCATATGGCATGAAAGATTAAGAAATTACACTGGAGCAGGCACTTCAAGTTAGACAATTTGTGTCAGCTTTAACCTATGGTGATGTAATAATTCCAGCAATAAGGGGATTTACTTTAGTAGGAGAGGTTATATTTATAAAGGCTTCTTTAATATTGCTACGTACAACTTTAACAGGAACAGCTTCTTATCTATTATGGTACTACTCAATTCATAAGATAGGAGCAACAAGAGGAATGATATTAAACATGAGTGATTCAGCATTGGCAATCATCTTCTAGGTAATATTTCTTAAGAATCCTGTTAGTTTAAAGCTTGTAATATGTTGTGTGGTGATAATGTTAGGCTCAGTTATTGCAAATTACCAAGTGGAGGTATAGATATAATTGCAAAAAACTAATATAACTTCAATTGCGTATTAAGTTTAGAAAGCTTAGTGATTTTTAAATATTGATGTTGTTATAAGTTATAGTAAGAAGAATTTATTCTACAAATTTTGTATTTATAGTATTTAAAATTAGTTTTTTAAAAATCTACTATTAGCAGGACAAATTAGAGGGGGAAAAGAGAATGATTACACTTCATCAGCCAATAGAAAACAACATAAATGTGAGTCAGGATATTGATAGAAATATTAAAAAGTTATGCATGTTATTAAAATATGATGTTGCAACAGTAATACACTTTAATGATAGAAATAAAATCGTTACATCAAAAAGAGCTTTTATGAAAAAAGGCACTGAATACGTAAAATTGAAAAAAGAATGGACAAGAGTTATTAAGAAGTCTTCAAAAAATATGTTAAATTTAGTTAGGGAGAAGAAGCAAATTATACTTTATAATAACAATAATGATGAAGATGATAAATACATACCTTTAACAGAAAGTGCTTCAGCAGAAATATATATACCTATTTTTTTAAATAAGAAGAATAGTAAAGATCTAATAGCTTCTATATATTTAGCAACTTTTAATAATATAAATAATGTTACAAAAATTGATGATATTATCCAAGGAGAAGTTAACGATGTAATAGGTAATATAGAGAATTTATATCAAATAGTACATCTAAGAAAGCAAAGAAATGAATCAATTTTAAACTTAATTAATATGATGTCTGAGATAACAAGAGAAAAAGAACCTTTTATGATATTACATCCTTATCATGTGGCTCAGTTTTCAACAGAAATCGGTAAAAGTTTAAATTTAAATGAAGAAACAGCTAGTAAACTATATCTTGCAGGTATTTTGCATGATATAGGTAAAACTTATTTAGATAGCGGTGTTTTAAATAAAGAAGGCTCTTTAACAGAAGAAGAATATGAAACATTAAAAAATCATAGTATTTATGGAGCTAATATAGTAAAAGATGTAACAGGATTAGAAGATATATCTTTAATTGTTAGGCATCATCATGAAAGATATGATGGAACTGGATATCCTGATGGATTAAAAGATGAAGAAATACCATTTGAAAGTAGGGTGATTTGTGTAGCTGATGCGGTAGATGCAATGATATCACACAGGAGTTACAGAAGTCCTCAAAGTGTAGATTTTGTTATTACTGAGCTTTTAAAGAATAGAGGAAAACAGTTTGACCCTAAAATTGCTGATAGTATGATAAGTATACTTACGAAAACTAAAGACGAAATTACAGAGATATTTTCCGATTCTATAGTGTGGAGTACATTAATCATTACTACAGAAAAAAAAGTGCATTCTATAGAAGGAACACTTGGAAAATATGACTTTGGATACTTTTTTAAAGCAGATAAGTTCAATTTTTTATCAGAAATCAATAGAGCAGATATAACTAGTATTAGTCTATATATAAATAAAAATAATAATATTGTTCAGTATCAATTAAAGTTAGATTATTTTGAAGAAAATATAGTACACATTTCTGAGTTTAAATATATTCAATCAAAAGATTCTTTTAGTATATTGTGGGATTTATCCGGAGAGCTATATTTAAATACTTATGATACATATGTTGTGAAAATATGTAAATTAGGAGGTAGTGGCCTTATGTTTTGTTTAATTGGAAAACAAATTGAAGGACACATGGAAAATAAAATTTTAAGTTTAAAAATTTTATTTGAAAATAACAAAAGTATAACTGTTAGTGGAAAAATAATTAGAAGTTTTAAGGTCGCAAACACTAACTACTATGAATTTACATATATAGATGTAAGAGATAGTATAATAGATGAAATCTTTAGGGAAATATTTAATAAACAAACACAAATTAAGCGTTTGATAAGTAATTTTGTATAACTTAGGTAAGTGGATATTTCCAAAAAGTGTTTTAAACATACCTTTTATTATTTTTTAAAAGGTGAATTTTGATAAAGAAAAATTAGAACAGAAGATATAGAAATATATTGCAAGCGTCGAATAGATAAAAGAAAGGTAATGCCATTCATTATTATGACAGCATTATCTTTCCCACTACTAAAGCCTATTTTTAGAAGCTTAGTAGATATGTAAAGAATATAACAATCTACCTCGCATTACTATGGATAGCTTATTACCCTGCTATAATCTTTCGACTATAACAAAGCAGGTCACAACCTATAATAATAGTTCGTTGGACTATACAAAATATCTACACAGATTTATGCAACCTGACCGTTGCATAAAACTCATATATAAGTCTTGACTCAACTGTTATATTCCTTACGATATTAATATGTGAAGTTTTATTAAAACAATACATGTTAAAAGTTGAGAATTGTTGCATAAAATCTTTTTTTATCAAAATAATTTTTTGTATTAAATTTTGCTATGTGCTATACTTAAACTTGTTGTTGCTTTATATATTTCTGTAAAAGTATTTTTTACTCTAATATACGTAATGCTATTTATATTAAGTTTTTAGACAGGAGGAACAAAATGAACAAAAATTTTAAAAACATGATAATTATTTTCGTAGGTTTCTTTTTTTTGTCCTTATTTTCCAATACATTATCACCTTTTATAACAACCATAAAAAATACATATAATGTATCAACGGATACTATTGCAATACTTCCATCAGTAGTTTACTTTGCTTCATTCGTAATGACTATAGTAGGAGCAAAGCTTATGTCTGTGTTGGGACTTAAAAAGGGAACACACTTGGGGCTTTTATTTGTAATTTTTGCAAGTGTCATAATTTTATTTTCGAAATCGTTTTATATCCTTTTATTTGGATACTTTATATCAGGACTAGCAGTAGGGTTAAGTTCTTTATTTTTAAGTACAATATTTTCATTGCTTCCAAAAAAATATCAAAAATTTAGTCTTGCCAATGCATGCTTTGGATTAGGTGGAATTTTAATTTTACCCATAGATAGGTTTGTATTAAGAAACGGAATAAATTTTAATTACACTTATGTTATTCATATAGTATGTATGCTGTTGCTTATTATTTTTGTAGCAAAAATTGACATTACATCATCATCTGAAAATAATTCTCACAATAAAGTTTCCTTTAGTATACTAAAAAATCCTTTAGTTTTATTACTTTCCATTGCAATATTCTTTTATGTGGGAGCAGAAATATCCACAACAAACTGGACAGGGGGGTTCCTTGAAAAGTATTATGGAATTAGTAAGGCAGAAGTCCCTAATATTCTTTCTGGTTTTTGGATTTTGTTTACTATAGGAAGAGTTGTGGGAGATAAACTTTTGGATAGGATGGGTAGGCTTAGATTCCTTTCAATTTCTCCTATAGTAGCAATTTTAGGTATATTTATCATTTTGTCTGGTACAAACAAAATTCAGGCTTTATTGGGTCTTGCAATTATAGGTATATCTATATCATTAATATATCCTGCCATTCAAGGATATATTATACAACATGTGGATAGAGAGAATATACCCTCTGCAGCTACAGTTATAACGGTTTTTAACAATCTTGGTGCAACGTTTTTAACTTATGCAATAGGTTTTGCAGGTGGAATAAAAATTACTTATGTGTTCATAATTCAAATATTGTTTTTCCTATATATAGCGTTAGTTTCTGTGCGTTATTTGATTTTAAAACCTAAAAAACAGTTAGGTTTTAATAGAGATTAAATAATTTACAAGTAAACATAATTCAATAGAATCTCTGGATTTAGCTACATATGAAAAATAGAAATTTAGTCAATGTAGTAATAGATTTTAAGAAAGGTGACTTAAACAGGTCACCTTTATAATTTCAGCTATTTTTTCACCTATTTGGGGACAGGCAGCAGATAAATTTAGACGAAAACCAATGCTTCTACCAGCAAGTCTTGGAATGTCGGTGATTATATACATTATGGGTTTTGCACATAATGTATATCAATTAATTGCCTTAAGACTATTGCAGGGAGTTATTACAGGTTACAGTACAGCCTGCATACTACTTTGATTGCAACTCTGACGGATAGGGAGCATACGGGTTGGGCACTGGGTACACTTTCAACAGCCTCAATTGCAGGTTCTTTGCTGGGGCCAATGGTTGGTGGTTATATAGAGGAAAACCTTGGCAGCTTACTTTGGTATTAAATTTAGTTAAAAAATAACACATATACAGCTCCGGGCGTATCGTTATTAGATACTTAGAGAATTTAATATGAAAATCAAAGTTTTAGTTATATATTTTAAGATAATGAGGCATAAGGAAAAATCATACTATGATAAAAATGGTAAAATATAAGACATCAATAGAGATTGGGAAATAATTAAAGTTGATAAATTAAAGAATAAAATACAGCAAAATTATAGATTTTGTTGTTCTATATCTATGCGGGAGTGGCTCAGTGGTAGAGCGTCACCTTGCCAAGGTGAACGTCGCGGGTTCGAATCCCGTCTTCCGCTCCATGATGTAATTAAAAGCCGTGCTGATTTAACTAGCACGGCTTTTTAGGTTGACTTAATAGTATATTAAGTCAACCTAAAAGGCTGTTGGTATAACATGTTTATCAACAGCCTTTTAGGTAAATACGTTTGATGTCTCTATCTATTTATCATTGTTTCTGGTTTTGGTGTTGAAGTTTGTTGTGCTTGTTGACCACATCCTGTAAAGAATGTAGCTGCTACTGCTACTGATAGTAATAATGCTTTTATTTTCATGGTAAAGCGCCCCTTTTAAAATGTAATATTATTTAATTTTAACTAAATTATAACATATATAATTAAGAATTAACATACACAAGGCAATAATAACGAATATCCATAAAGTGATGATGAGCAAGTATATATATTGTAAAACAGCTAAAGCCTGCATCAATTTAGATACAGGCTTTTCTGTTGCTATAATAAAATACTAATGTAGAATAGAGGGTTATTTATGTATATATAGTATATGTAATTATAAAATAATTATTATTAATTTATAAAAATAATTAATCACATATTTAAAAATGTTAGTATTAATTATAAAATAACTCTTGATGACAAAGTAAAAGGAGTTAATCCTGATATTATCTAATACGGTATTAAAATTGAGGATGTATTTTCCTAATGTGTAATATATTAATGAGATGGTATAAAATAAATGTTATAATTTTTATATTAGTTAAGTTAAAATGGTAAGAAAATGCGAAGAAAATTGAAAATGTGGGGTATTGGAATTTATGCGAAATGGCTATTTCAAAAATTGAGCAACTATAGTATTAGCATTTAACTTTGTTCCAATTTTAGGTGTTAACTTTTTGGGCTCAACTTCTGAATACAAATCTATTCATATTACGACCCAGTAGGTGAAGCTTCATTTACTTTTTAAGATAAGGTGGAATACTTACTGTTTTATTGATGATGTAAATAATGTTTGGAAAGAATGCTATAGAGTTTTAAAAAAAGGTGGTAGTTTACTAGCTGGATTTTGTAATCCTATTATGTACATTTTTGATTTTCATGAATGGGATGTAAACAGTAATCTAGTAGTGAAATATAACATTCCTTATTCCGACATAGATCAACTTCCAAAAGAGCAACTAAAAGCAAGAATTGAAGCTAATGCTCCCTTAGAGTTTGGACATTCTTTAGCTAATCAGATTAGTGGTCAAATTAAAGCAGGTTTTATGATTAATGGTTTCTATGAAGATTCTTCAGGTGGAGACCTACTTGACCCATATATTAATACATTTATAGCAACAAGAGCTATTAAGTTATAAAGAGTATTAAGCTTATCGTTTAACTTCGTAGTACGTTACTTTGTAGGATAGAACTAAACCGTGTGTCCATGTTCTATATATTTGAGAAGGACGTTGAGATTTACGCTTACTATTTATCATATTAATAATTGAAAAAATTTGAAGGTGGGAGGTGAAATTTTGAAAAGTGAAGTTTTAACACAAAATGTTACTGTTAAAAATAGGATTTATTTTCTTGATAACCTTAAAGTTTTTCTTACATTCCTTGTCATAATACATCATATTGGTCAAGCTTATGGTCCAACAGGTGGATTTTGGCAATATAAAAGCAGTTTAGGATAGGCATATTTGGTTTTATTCAGTCTGAAGTTGCACATCTTCCGCAGTATATAATACTTTTTGTTACAGGAATAATAGCATTTAGAAAGAACTGGTTTCTAAAATGTGATAAGAGAATAGGTTATAGTGCTTTAACAGGCGGTATTATAATGGCTGCAATTGTATATTTACATTATCTTTTCCCTGAATCAATTAGAAACATATTGTTTTTTAATTGGGCTTTTTATGAATCATTTATGGCAGTTTTTATATGTTATGGTCTAATCATTTTTTTTAGAGAAAAAATCAATAATACTTCGTTTATCGCAAGATTATTAGCTGAAACCTCATATGCGGCATATATATTCCATTTTCCAATAGTTTTAGCCATTCAGTATAGTTTAGATAAGGTAATTATTTGTGGAGCGGTAGGAAAATTTATTGTGGTAAGTTTCCTATCAATAATAATAACATATACTGTAAGTTATTTAATTAGGAAGATACCATGTGTCAACAGAATAATTTAAGTTGTTTTGGAAAAAATACAAAAAACTTGTTATTCATTTAAGAACAGAAAGCGAAGTATTAAAATTAAATCCTAACTTTGAAAAAATGAAATGTTTAGAATTTAAAATGGATGCAAAAGGTATTGGGGTTACTTGTAGAGGAAATGAAAAATATGACTTTATATCTAGGTATTTTAATCCATGGGCAGGAGTTAATGAAGATCCAGTTACGGGTTCAGTTCATACATTGTTAGCATCATAATAGAAGAGTTATCAGAAGACTTTTTTGATACTCTAAAAAATAGTGTTTTACTAGATCAAATTTATATATTAGAAGAAAATGATGAGATGCTAGGTTTTGGTATTATAGAAGATTGCAATATTTTTACGGAGTATAAAGCTAACTGGGGTAGAAATGTCTTCCGTAAAGATAACTAATACATCTGGACTTTAAGTTTCTCTTGACCAAATAGCACAAATATCACTAGGTAATAGTCCACAGGAACAATTAAGAATGAATAGGGATGAAATGGTCACTATCTTCAAAGAACGGAACCTTATTAATTGATTATACTAATAATCTTATGAAAAGAGGCATGCACCTAAGAGAAGCACTTATTGAGGCGGGAACTACCAGATTAAGACCAATAATGATGACATGAATAAGTTTTTTAAAAGAAAAAAAGCAACAAAAACAAATATGGTAGGGGGACAATAGCATGAAAAATACTAAGTGAAACAAATTGTAGACTCACATGAGGGACAGATGTGGGTGAGTAACGAAGAAGGTGGAGTAGCTTTTTATATAGAACTAGTAAGGTAAAAGAAAGTAAATCATAAATCGTTGAAAACTGAATAATACCATAGTAAAAATATTTATTATGTTAGATAAAAATAGTGATAAGTAATATGAAAAATATGTTATAATTTTGATAAAAGTTAAAATTGCAAATTAATGCTAAGAAAATTTATATTTTGAGAGGTGAAAAGAATGAAGACTGTGGTAATATACAAGTCAAAAACAGGTTTTGCAAAGAAATATGCTGAATGGATTGCCGAAGAGTTATCAGCTGATATTTTTGAATTCTCAAAGGTTACTACCAATATGCTGACGAGCTATGATACTGTGATTTACGGCGGGAGTTTGTATGCCGTTGGTATCAACGGCGTAAAGTTGATAACACAAAACTTAGACAAACTTAAAGGTAAAAAGGTTGTTGTCTTTGCAACGGGAGCATCACCCTCAAGAGAAGAGGTAATAAGTGAAGTGAGAAACAAAAACTTTACTTCAGAGCAACAAAAATATATACGTTTTTTTTATTTACGAGGTGGCTTTGATTATAGTAAATTGAAGCCTTTCGATAAAGTGCTTATGACATTACTAAAATGGAAGATAAAATGGAAAATAAAAGGGAAAAAGAAATCAACACCTGATGAAAGAGGTATGCTCACCATCTACGACAAACCAACCGATTTTACAAGAAAGAAGAATATAGATGAAATAATCACTTATGTCACTTCGTAAACTTCATTGTAATCGTCACAATTGATAAAAAACTTGATTCCAATATGGCTCATTGTACTTGTAAATTTGAATTTAAGTTTGTAATATGTTACTATTACATGTATATATTTTCAGAAAAGTGGTGGAGTGTTAATGAGTATAGTATTTGCTGAAAGGATGAATAAAGTTCAAAAATCATTTATAAGGGAAATTCTTAAGGTAACTGAGAATCCAGAAGTAATATCATTTGCTGGTGGTCTTCCAAATCCATTGTCTTTCCCAGTTAAAGAAGTCCAAGAGGCGTCACAAAAAGTCTTAAATGAAAATGGTAACACTGTGCTTCAATATAGCACAACTGAAGGTTACCTTCCTTTAAGACAATACATTGCAGGAAGGTATTTTAAAAGATTTGGATTAAAGGTTGATCCTGAGGAGATATTGATAACAAATGGATCACAGCAAGGACTTGACTTAATAGGGAAAGTATTGTTGAATAAAAATGACAATATTCTTATAGAGCGTCCGGGTTATTTAGGCGCAATACAGGCGTTTTCAATTTTTGAGCCAGTTTTTAATTCTATTCCTTTGCAAAGTGATGGAATTGATATTGATTCATTAGAAAATGCTCTGGAAGTACACAAGCCTAAACTACTTTATACAGTTCCAAATTTTCAAAATCCTTCTGGTATTACATATTCAGCAAAAAAGAGGGAAATGGCTGCAAATATTTTAAAAAGATATGATACGGTTCTTATTGAAGATGATCCTTATGGAGAGTTGAGATTTATGGGGCAAGACTTACCTCCTATAAGAACTTATTTACAGGATAACTCAATTATGCTAGGGTCGTTTTCTAAAATAGTGGCACCAGCAATGAGGTTAGGGTGGATATGTGCCAAAGGCGAGATCATGGAAAAATTAATAATTGCAAAACAAGCGGCTGACTTGCATAGTAATTATTATTCACAAAGAGTAGTGCATCAATATTTAATGGATAATGATTTTGAAGATCATATAAAAAAAATAAAACAATTGTATAAAGGCCAAAGGGACTGCATGGTATCAATGATTGAAAGGTACTTCCCAGAGGAAGTAAAGAGTACAAAACCTGAAGGAGGAATGTTCATTTGGGTAACCCTGCCAGAAGGAGTTTCATCGTTGGATTTATTTAACCTTGCGGCTAAAGAAAATGTTGCTTTTGTACCTGGTGATCCATTTTATGTTAATGAAAAAGGTACCAATACATTAAGATTGAACTATACAAATTCCAATGAAGTAATGATTGAAGAAGGTATTAAGAGGTTAGCAAAAGTAATAAGAGAGACTATAAAGGGTATATAGCAACTATGCTTGTAATGTAAATGAATTGTATTATAAGGATTTATAATTTATTAAAATACCGTAAAATTCATTAAAATGAATTTTACGGTATTTTTACGTCTTGATGGTTTTTATTTGTGAAATTTTTCATATTCTAATTCATGATATTTGTTAAGAAATTTGTAAGAAATTTTATAAGTTATTTGTTAGAAATGCTTTGTATGCTTAATTCATAGCCTAGGTAAGGAGGTGGAAAGATGATATAATTTTACTAAAGAAAGGATGGTATGACATAAATATGCTTAAGTATAATGTGTTAATAGTTGATGATGAAGAAGAAATAAGAGAAGCTATAGAAATTTATTTAACAAATGAAGGTATAAAGGTCTTTAAGGTCAAGGATGGTATAGAGGCTTTAGAAATTTTAGAGGAAGAAGAAACTCACTTAATAATAATGGACATTATGATGCCTAGGCTTGATGGAATAAAAGCTACCTTTAAAATCAGGGAAAATAAAAACATTCCTATAATAATGCTTTCAGCTAAATCAGAAGATACAGATAAGATATTAGGTCTTAATATAGGGGCTGATGACTATATTACAAAGCCTTTTAATATGTTGGAGCTAGTGGCAAGGGTTAAGTCACAATTAAGAAGATATATAAACCTTGGACATTATAAGGAAAGTGATGAAAACATAAGCGTGGGTGGTCTTATATTAAATAAAAAAACGAAAATGGTTACTGTGGACGAGCAGGAAATAAGGCTGACTCCTATTGAATATAAGATATTAGAGCTTTTAATGGAGAATAAGGGACAGGTATTTTCAATTGAGGAAATATATGAAAAAGCATGGAGAGAACCTTATTATAATGCAGAAAATACTGTGGCAGTACATATAAGAAGAATAAGAGAGAAAATTGAAATTAATCCTAGAGAACCTAGGTATCTAAAGGTGGTATGGGGAATTGGGTATAAAATTGAAAAATAAGTATATATACATAGCTAGTTTTATTATAGGTTTCTATATGTTAAGTTTGGCGTTAGTGTCAGCACAGGATTATATGAAGAATAGCGGTTATTTAACAAATGAATTTTATTTTAGTAATGAAGATTTTAAAAACAAGTTAACTGAATACTCAGGTAAAGTATTTACTTTTTACAATACTTTAAAAGATTATTCTCTAAAATCTGATGCAGATAAGGTTGATAAAGATAAATTAGAGGAACTAAAAAGGAGATATAATTCTCAATTAAAGGATAAGGAAGACGCGGTTTATAATGAATATAGTCAATTAATTGTAGATGCAGAACGAAATGGCAATAAAGATAAGGTTAACAGTCTTATGGAGGAAAAGAATAAAAAACTGGATGAGGTTAAAAAGGAAAACACAAAAACTGAAGAAGAATTGAAAAAAGAAGTAGTAAAAAACTCGGATGTAGAATATAAAAATCTAAAAACATATATACAGGAAAAACCAGACATAAAGTACTATATTAATAATATAAAGACCGGAGAAACATATACAAACTTAGATAGGAGCATTAGTATAGACTTTCATATAGAAAAAGCACTGCATGTTGAAGAATTTCCTTATCAGGACAAAAGTAATGGTAAATTTGAAGATATTAATAGGCGGTTTAGGGAAAATAACTGCCAAGGATATTTAATAATTCCAAAGGAAGTACAGGGATACAGTGAGTTGATTGAGAATTACAAGCAGGATGTTTCTAAGAGAACTGAAGTTATAAAGGAAAGTATAACAGCTGGAGTTTCAGTACTTATAGGCTTATTTGTATTAGTATTTGTAAAAAAACATGAACAATTTAAAATAGCTCTTATAGATAGAATAAAAGGCTCCTATGTAAAAATACCTTTAGACTTAAGAATAGTTATGTTTATTATTTACAGCTTTATGATGTGGCTTTATAAGTTTAATAGTGACTTTTTTTACAAACAATCTGTTATAGACCAAGCTATTAGGCTTACTTTTATAACACTATACATTGTATATTTAGTTTATAATATAAAAGGATGTATAGCATTTATTAAGGATAGAAAGAAGCTTTTAATTCAGTGGGAAGACAGCTTATTCTATAGAAAGTTTCTGCTTATTCATAGTACTAGGAAGAAAATATTTATTATTGGTATATTTACTTTATTTACAGGAGTAGTAACATTATCAAAATATATGTTTGGACCACATGGAACTAAGCTAGAACGCTTATTAATCTTTTGTGTGATATATCAGTTTACAGCTCTAATTACAGCTTTATTCTATATATTAAAAAAATCAGATTATATAGATAAAATATTAAAAGGAACAGAGGAAATCCTTTCAGGAAATTTAGATTATGTTATAGAACAGGAAGGCAAAGATAGCATTGCTAAGCTGGCTTACAATATAAATAACATGAGAACAGGCTATAAAAAATCTCTTGAAAGTGAAATAAAAAGTGAGAGACTTAAAACTGAGCTTATTACCAATGTATCACATGATTTAAAAACACCACTGACTTCCATAATAAATTATATAAATTTGTTAAAAAAAGATGGACTTTCTACTGAAGAAATTAAATCATACATTGAAGTTTTGGATAGGAAGTCTGAAAGGCTTAAGACTCTTATCGAAGATCTTTTTGAAGCATCAAAAATGTCTAGTGGTTCAGTGGAGCTAAATATTGAGAAGGTAGATGTGACAGAATTATTAAAGCAGTCTATGGCGGAGTTTGATGAAAAATTTAAAAGTTCATGTTTAACACTTAAGTTTAACTGTGATAAGAAGCATATTTACGCAAATTTGGATGGAAAAAAAAGCTGGAGGGTGTTTGAGAATTTAATAAGTAATATAATTAAATATTCTCAACCAAACACCAGAGTATATATTGATTTAGTGGAAGAAGAAAATAAAATAAAAATAGTTATGAAAAACATTTCTTCCTATGAACTTGATTTTAATGTGGATGAGATTTTTGAGAGATTTAAAAGGGGAGATAAATCTAGAAATAAAGAAGGATCTGGGTTAGGGCTTACCATAGCAAAAAGTATTGTGGAGCTTCAGGGTGGTAAATTAAATGTTGAAATTGATGGTGATTTATTTAAGGCTATAGTACAATTTAATGGGTTGTAAATAATTATATCTATTCTCTTTCTTTTGCCAGTTTTAAAATCAAAATTATATAGTTGAAGACTAAATAGAGGAAATAAAATTCTAATGGATGGTGAGGAGTTGCCGTACTTAGGTGGAATGCTTGTCGAAGCCACTTCATTATATCTGTTGGTTACATTAGATGGAAAGCTTAAAGGGTTGTCAGTCAGTATAAATAGATTAACCAATGCCATCAAAAGCTCTTAAAAAGTGACTGCAGGACATAGTTCTACAGACACTTTTTTTCTTTAACATGTAATTATGTTACAATTATCTACTTTTATTTTTAATACCGCATTATTGTTACTTCTCATATTTTCTTTAGCTAAAAGTTAATTTACGGTATACAAATTGGTACTATACAACAATTAAGTACCTACTTGTAAAATAATGCTATAGTATTTATTATTATAGCATGAGAATCATTTCGGGGTAAAAGAAACCGAAAAAGGTTACTCATGAATGTTTTTACTTTTTGTAAAGGTGAAAAGCACATTTACACTTACGAATATCTTGAGGAGAGGTGAGTGCCACTTTCAAAAATTAATTGTTTCAAGTGAGCTGTATGATTTTATAAGTGGCAATGCGACAATTAGTAAATTGATGGAGGTTATTTTATGAAAGTGATTGCTTTTAACGGAAGTCCAAGAAAAAATTGGAACACTGCGACTATGCTGAATCATGCACTTGAAGGTGCAGCTTCACAGGGAGCCGAGACAGAACTTATTCATCTATATAATTACAATTATAAAGGCTGTATCAGTTGTTTTGCCTGTAAATTGAAAGATGGCAAAAGTTATGGCAGGTGTGCAGTAAAGGATGAACTGAAACCGATCCTTAAAAAGGCTGAGGATGCTGATGCCATCATTCTGGGCTCGCCAATCTACTTCGGAATGACCACGGGAGAGATGAGGTCTTTCCTTGAACGGTTGATGTTCCAGTACTTAGTATATGATGCGAACTATTCTACTCTTTTCAAAAAAAGAATACCCACAGGCTTTATCTACACGATGAATGTAAACCAGAGTCATATGGGGGAGCTTGGATATGAGCAGAATCTGAAAGGTACGGAAATGGCAATTAAGCGGATTTTCGGAGCTTCGGAATCACTGTTTGTTACAGATACCTATCAGTTTGATGATTATTCCAAATATGAAACATCTAGATTCAATGAAAAAGAGAAAAAAAGACGACGCGTAGAAGTGTTCCCGGAGGATTGTAAAAAAGCGTTTGATATGGGCGTCAGATTTGCCCAGCAAGACAGCATTGACTAAGAATGAATATAAGAATTAGATATTCCTAAAAGTAAATATAAGAACTGTAAGTGGAGTTTTAATTAATTAATCTGCTTATGGTTCTTTTTATAAATGATTTTAAAGATATAACAGAAAAATATTATTCAGCACAGGTGAATTCAGAGGATTTTAGTAACGCTGATACTGTAAGTAAGATAAATAAATGGGTGGAGCAAGCTACTAATGGCCAAATTAAGAAAATTATTGATAGCATAGATGAGTATGATACTGCAGTTTTAATTAATTCCTTATATTTTAAGGGAAGATGGCAACATGAATTTTCGCTTAATAATACAAGAAAAGAGGAATTCACTCTATCTAACGGTAAGAAAATAAGTATTGATAACATGAAAAGACGAGGATATGTAAGTTATTTTCTATGAATGGCTTGATGAATACTGCCTTTCTAAAAAAGGAGCAGAAAAAGACTTTAAGCTAGAATGGGATGCAACAAGATACTTCATAGTAGGAAAAATCTTCGCCATGCAGGGTGGAGATAAATATAAGAAAGCTATTATTTATATTTTGAAGATAACTAGTATTTATTTTTGAATTACGTACTAAATAAAATATTAAAATCTAATTAATTTCTTATAGATAATTTTTTATGAATAACTAATTACAAAATTAACATCATAATATTATTGGTCTAAAATACTATTATAGGAGTGTCTTTTATGACTTTAAATATTATATTAGGTTTTATTATCCCTTGGGTAATTGCCTTAATTATTGTTCGTGAACGTAAGATTATATATTATATTGCTCCCTTTGCTAGTACTATATCATTTATAGTTGACGATTTAGGATTCTACTACTTTTGGAACCTATATCCATTTAAACTTGTTAATCTTTCAGCAATACCATTTAACATAGGATTGTTTTGCCTTTATCCATGTATTATCATTGAACTTATGAGAGAATATAATATTAGAGCTTGTGTTGGATTACCTATAATGAGCTTAATAATAACATTAATAGAGGGATGTGGATTATTGATTGGTAGAATAGTTTACTATAATCATTGGAATATAATTGCAACATACTTTTCATACTTTATTTCATTACTTATTTCCTACACATTCTATAAGATTTTAAAAAAACAAAATCTTATTTAGCTCATTACGCCGTACTTTATTCATAAGGTTCCTTAAGCATAAATCTACCATATTTCGAAAATATGGGTATTATAATTCTGAAACTTATATTTTTTCTGCCTACTTAATATATACCTGTGTATATATTAAGTGAAAGGGGTTGATAAATATGGCTGCAACAGCAACAAAACTGCAGACTACTCTACTTGTAAAATATGTTGATGGGGTGGATGCACAAGGAAAAGAAGTAATTAAAAATCAAAGGTTCTCAAAGATAAAAACAACAGCTACAGAACAAGGTATATATGATGTGGCGCTAGAAATTCAAAAGCTTCTTGGAAAAACCTTAAATGAAGTGGTAAGAGAAGACCAAAGCGGCATAACAAATTTATAAGCATTGTAGGATGTGAGGAGAAATTTAACTAAAAGGGGGAAACCGTATGAGTAAAATATTAGTTATGAACTTTTTAAATGAAGAGGGTAAAAAGGTAGCAGTAAGGGTTAACAGTGTAAGAGAGGATTTATCTGCTGTAGAGGTGGCTTCTGCTATGGATGTAATAATTGCTAATAATATATTTACATCTACTGGAGGAGATTTAAAGTATAAGGATTCTGCGGAAATTATAGATAAGACCTCTACTGAGTTGACAGTAAAGTAGCTTGAAGTCATAGATAATTTAACCAATGCCATCAAAAGCTCTTAAAAAGTGTATGCAGGACATAGTTCTGCATACGCCTTTTTTATATATTTTTATTCATTATATTGATAAAAACTAATAATTGGGCAGGTTATAAATAGTGATTGATTACAAAGAAAAGCAATACGTATGTATGCTAGACTTAGGCTTTGAATTTATAAGAGGCAAATGGAAGGCTGTTATACTATGTCATCTTGGAGATGGAGCAAAAAGATTTCTTGAACTTCAAAGAATAACCTGTGGCATTAGTCAAAAGGTACTTAATGAAAAGCTTAGAGAATTAGAAGAGGATGGATTAATACATAAGGTGATTTATCCAGAGGTGCCGCCAAAAGTAGAGTATTATCTTACTGAAAGAGGTAAAGAACTGTATCCTGCTCTAAAGATGATTGAGGAATGGTCTGGCAAACACTACATGCAATATCAAAATGAATCAAATAAAGATTAATTAAGGAATGTCTAATGGCATTTCTTAATTAATCTTTATTATGCTGTAATGAGGTAGATTTAATAAACTTAAAAAATGCATTTACTGTATTCAAAGTTCAAGTCATTTATAATGGTGAAAAAATATATTGTTTAGATGATACTAGTGTAGCATATTTTGAAATGTATTCTTTTAAAGACTATGCTTTACTAAATGAAGCATCTATCTTGCTTTGCACTAATTACTAGATACTTGTTGTTAAACTCTATATCTATAGCTTCTTTACCCTATAAAATCTTCCCTCTGATAATATATGAGCCAAATATATCGTCTTTGGCCGACCTATATACACCCCATTTAGGAGCATATATAAGTCTTGATTCAACTGTTATGTTCCTCACGATATTAATGTTTACGGTTTTATTAATATCATACATAAAACTAATTGGAAAATTTTTTTATAATTTTTACATTAAAATTTAAAAAAACACTTATAAAAAATATGGAAAAAGTATATAATTATAATAAATACGAACGAATGTTCCTTTAATTGAGTTATAAAAATTAATAAAGAGGTTTTATTTATGAGCAGATTAATTTTCCATATTGATGTTAACAGTGCATATCTATCTTGGGAAGCAACTTATAGACTTCAGCAAGGAGAACAAGTAGACCTTAGAACAATACCTTCTGTGGTAGGTGGAAATGAGGAAAGCAGGCATGGTATTGTTTTAACTAAGTCAATACCTGCTAAGAAATTTGGTATACAGACAGGTGAAACTTTATATAATGCTAGAATAAAGTGTCCAGAGGTAGTAATAGTACCTCCAAGATATTGGCTTTACATGCAATGTAGCTCAGCTATGCATCAAATATTACAAGAGTATACACCTAACATACAAAGATTTTCTGTAGATGAAAGTTTCTTAGACTTTTCTAACATGGAGAATTTATATCCTGACTATATGGAGTTAGCTGAAACTATAAAAAAGAGAATAAAGAAAGAGCTTGGCTTTACAGTCAACATAGGAGTATCAAATAATAAGCTATTGGCAAAAGTTGCATCTGACTTAAAAAAGCCAGATATGATTCATACTTTATTTCCAAATGAGATAAAGCAGAAGATGTGGCCACTGCCGGTTGAAGACCTATTCATGGTAGGCAGAGCTACAGCACCCAAACTACATAAGTTAAACATCAACACAATAGGTGATTTAGCAAACTACGATATAGAGATTTTAAAGAATAAACTAAAGAGTCATGGACAAGTAATTTGGAATTATGCTAATGGGATAGATCACTCAGAAGTCAGAAAGAGTAACTATTTTGGTATGAAAGGTATAGGTAATTCTACTACAACAGCTTTTGATATAGAGGATAAAGAAACAGCACATAAGGTATTGTTATCTTTATGTGAAACAGTAGGTATGAGGTTAAGGGATTCACATAACTGCTGCACTGTAGTTTCTATAAGTATAAGAGGTAATGATTTAGTCTCTTACTCACGCCAAAAGAAACTAAGTACAGCTACAGACTCTACAAGAAAAATATATGAGGTAGCTTGTTATCTATTTGATAATGTATGGAAAGGCAACCCAATAAGGCATTTAGGGGTCCATATAACAGATTTCTGTAATAATGACTACCATCAATATTCTTTGCTAGATACCTTTAATTACGATAAGGACAACAAGATAAATAAAGTAGTTGATGAAATTAGATTAAGGTATGGTCATAAAGCTATTTTTAGGTCATGCTTTTTACATTCAGGTTTAAGTTCTATGTGTGGAGGGGTAGGAGAAGAGGACTACCCATTAATGAGTTCTATGTTATAAGGGAAGGTGGGTATTAACATAATGAAAATTGTAGCACAGCCAATTGAAGTAGTTTCTTATACTGATAATAAGGGCGATGTAAGACCTTTAAGATTTAGACTACAAGCAGAAGATGAAACAGTGAAGGTAATAAAAGTAGATAAAGTTATTGTCAAGGAAATTGAAAAATTAGCAGGTAACCCTATGCTTGTGTTCAGGTGCCAAAGTTTAATTGATAATGTTCAGAAGCAGTTTGAAATTAAGTATGAGTTGCAAACTTGTAAATGGATATTATATAAAATTTAGAAGTTATAATTATTCTATAATATAATAAAAGTATATAGTTTTTTAGATGTAAATTTTCTTATATTGGTTAAACCGAAATGGTAAAATATTATGAACTTGATTAAACGTATATGATAAAGATTTTAGGGGAATTGAAAGAAATGAGCTATTTTTCTGAAGAAGAGTATTCATGTAGACTGGACAAACTCAAAAAGTATTTCAAAGTTAATTAGTATTTATTACACATTCTGTTGCCTTGTTCATAATTTGCAATGCTTTCTCTCCTAAGATTGTAGATAGATTACATATAAAGAAAAAATTATTAATAAAATAAAGCCTGAGCGTTAAACTCGGGCTTATTTATTTTACGCCTTCCCTTAGACTAGAAGCTTTCCCAACTTGTCCACCTAACTTTTTCCATAGATTTTACTGCAAATGAAATTAATGAAATCATTGAAAAACTTAAAATAATGTCTGAAAAGGCAATAAATGAAACAGGTAAATATAGATTGGAGGAATAATATGAAAAAACTTTTTAAACTAGCGATTTTATCACTCTCCTTATTGACAGTTATGTCAGGAGCCGCTGTTGCTCCAGCACTTGGGATAATAAGCAGATACTTTAGCGATGTTAATCCTGTTTTTATAAAAATGATTTTAACATTACCAGCATTTTTTATTATTCCTTTTACTTTAATCTCCGGAAAACTTGTATCCAGGCTGAACAAAAAAACTATTGTAATAATCGGGCTGTGCCTGTATATATTGGGCGGCATCGGCGGTGGATTTGCAAGAACAATATATGAACTTTTGTTTTTTAGAGCTATTCTTGGCATAGGAGTAGGTCTTATTATGCCTCTATCCACGGGGTTAATTGCAGACTTCTTCACTAATGAAGAAAGAATTAAAATGATAGGTTATTCAGCAGCTGTTAATAACTTAGGTGGCATTATAGCTACACTTGCTTCAGGTTTATTGGCTGCAATAAGCTGGAGATATTCCTTTGGAGTATATTTTATGGGTGTGCTTGTTTTTCTTTTAGTAATCTTTGCGTTACCAGAACCTGAAAGAAAGGCTGAAATTCAAACAGAAAAATCATCACTAAGTAAAAATGTATTTAAAATGGCCTTTTCTGGGTTTATTATAACAATAATATTTTATACTGTACCAACTAATTTATCTCTTTTCTTAACCAATGAAGGAATAGGCGGTGCTGGTACTTCAGGGGTTATGATTTCCCTGATGACATTTTCATCATTTTTGTTAGGTATGAGCTTTTCGAAAATAATAAATTATTTACAAAAGAGCACAGTAATATTTTCACTTACATCCCTGCTTATAGGCTTTTTACTATTAAGTCTTGCAAATAGCATATATATTGTTGTACTAGGAGTAATTTTTATAGGTGCAGGATTAGGTATTTTAATGCCGCTCATAATGCTTAACACAGCTAAAAGCACACAGCTAAAAGCACACATCAAAAAAATACTACCTTTGCACTTGCAGTGGTAAGCAGTTTTTTATTCTTAGGACAATTTTTATCTCCTATTGTTGTTGGATTACTGGGAAGAATTTTGAATACAAGTTCTATAAGGTTACCGTTTTATTTTTCATCTGCCCTTAGTTTGATATCAATAATTGTTATAGTGTTTATGGAGACAAAACGTCGATACAGCCATAATTAGCATAGTATATTAAACCTTAGAACATTTGTTTTAGGGCTATTGAATAAAATTAATGAGAAGTATAATTATATAGCTTTATAGAATTGCATATATACCTATGATATAATTTAGTTGAATTACCGATAATTATTCGTTAGTGGTATTATAGATTGTATTAAGAAGAGGGCGGTTTTATGCTAACAATACTTATAGTTGAAGATGATGTTACTTTAAGCAATGGAATTATGTTATCGCTGCGTCAAAAGGATGTGGACATTCAGCAGGCTTATAATATTCAGCAGACTAAGAAAATATTATCAGATAAATCAATTGATCTTGTTATCCTCGATGTAAATTTACCTGATGGAAGCGGATTTGAACTCTGTAGAGAAATTCGCAAAACATCCCTAATTCCTATAATATTTCTCACTGCTAATGATATGGAAATTGATGTGGTTACAGGTCTAGAGCTTGGTGGTGATGACTATATTACTAAGCCCTTTAGTCTTATGATTTTGCGTGCAAGAGTAATGGCATTACTAAGACGTTCCCAGAACTTAAAGACTGACAATAAAATTGTAATAGATAATATGGTGTTTAATTTTGAAACTATGGAATTTACCAAGAATGATGAGAGTTTTGTTCTTAGTAAAACAGAGCAAAGGCTTCTTAAAGTTTTTTTAGCTAATAAAGGCAGTATTCTATCACGGTCACAACTTGTTGATAAAGTTTGGACTGATGGAGCTGAATATGTTGATGAAAATGCACTAACTGTGGCAGTAAGCAGGCTTAGAAATAAAGTAGAGGATAATCCCAATTCTCCTAAATATATAAAAACAATATATGGCATGGGATATATGTGGTCTGGTGGTGAGATCAATGAGTAAGATTACTCCGGCATCATTTCACAGGATTTATTTTATTTTTGGAGGCTTATTTTTATTATTGACTTTAGCAGTTGTAGTGTTTTTATTACATGCTGATAACATTGAAAATTTAAACTTTATTTTTGTTATACTTACATATGCTTTTTTTGTATTACTATTATCAATTTTATTTGTAGTTCTGTTGAAGAAAAAAGTAACACTAGTTGTTAAGTCCGTTGATGGTATTATAGATAATGCAGTAAATGGGAAAGATAATGTATATACAGGCTATGATGAAACTTCCATTTCTGCTTTGGATGGAAGCAGTAGAGAAGGTACTTGATGAATTTAGCGGAACTATGGTTTTTGTTTCTATTGAGGGTTAGAGCGAAGTTATGCTTTAACCCTCAATTTTTATAACAGATAAATTATAAGCAATATAAGCACTATCATTATAGCTGCAATGATAGTGCTTTATTTTCAGGTCATTGAAGAGGGAGAACATATTGTTGTATTATTTTAATATAATTATCTCAATTCGTCTGTTTTTCTGTCTATTTACATCTGTATCATTAGGTGCAACAGGGTCATATTCTGCAAGTCCTGCTACTTCGAATTTTTTAGGATCAATTAATTCATTAGAAGGTACCTCTTCAGTAAAATATTTTACTACATTTATAGCCCTAGTAGTAGATAGTTCCCAATTGCTGGAAAATTCGCTATTTTTAATAGGAACATTATCAGTATGACCTTCTATTCTAACTTTTTTATCATACTTTTTAAGTAGCTTACCAAAATCAGATAAAATATTTTTAACCTCAGATTTTAAATCAGCTTTTCCTTTATCAAAAAGCATCTCATCTTTAAATATTAAAAGAATACCATTTTCGTCTTTTTTAAGCTCTGTCTTCTTACTTAAGTTTTCTGAATCTAGCAGTTCACGTACTTCTTTGTATAGCTTATCTATTTCATCCTCTCTATCTTTATTTTGAATAATAGTAGAGTTTGGATTTAATTTTACGAGGGAGTCACCTGTATATGTGCTTAAAGTACTCATACCAGTAAATGAGGAAATAGCAGTTTGGAATTTTATGTTGTCTATGTTTGACATAGCGAATAAAAGTACAAAGAAACAAAGGAGAAGTGTAACAAGATCACCATAAGTGGCAAGCCATTCATTTCCACCAGATTCATCATCATCATCAGTATTAAAACCTTCGCTCATTTAAGTCACACCTTTCTTATATAATTAGCTAGCTAGGGCCTGTTCATTCATTAATTCTACTTTTTTAGTTTCTTTGTCATCTAAATAAGACATCAACTTTTGTCTTAGAGCTGTAGGATTTTCTCCAGCTTGAACACCTAATAGTCCCTCTAAAATCATTTCTTTTTGAAACACTTCTTCAGAAGTAATTGCTTTAAGCTTTTTTGATATTGGCATAAAAAACACATTTGCTAGCAAAGAGCCATAAAAAGTTGTAATAAGGGCTACAGACATCTGAGGTCCTATAGTTGATGGATCAGATAGAGTTTTGAGCATATTAACAAGACCAATTAACGTTCCTATCATACCAAATGCAGGAGCTAATGCAGCTCCTGTATCAAAAATCCCTCTGTTATTTTTATGTCTATCCATAACTCCTCTTATTTTTAAACTTAAAACGTTTCTTAGCGCCTCAGGCTCCATTCCGTCAACTATCATCATCATACCTTTCTTGAGAAAAGGATCATCCAGTGATTGAATGGTATCCTCAAGGGATAGAAGACCTTCTCGTCTTGCTTTTGAAGAAAAATCAATAATATTATTGATTAAGTCAATATCTTTCACCTTATTTTCTTTTAGCACTAGAGTAGTTAGTTTAAAAAATAACTTAGCATTTTTTGCTTTACTACTTACCAACATAGATCCCAATGTACCACCAACAACGATTAGCATAGAAGGTATATCTATAAATGTACCCAGATCGCCACTAGCAATAATACCCATTAGCACAAAACCTATAGATAAAACAAAACCTAGAATAGAAAAAATGTCCATAAATGCCTCCTTAAATGATAAATATATTAAAAAATATGCAATAATCTATATTTCTTCAATCCTCTATTTGAGCATGTTAAGGAAATTATTAAATATTCAATTCAGGATACAGTATTGCATTAATCTCGATTAAAGATTAACAGATATAGCATCAAATTGTTTATCGATGAAATCATTGGAAACTTTAGTGATACTATTAGGAATTTTATGAAAAATTAGGGATAATGTTACCTCTAATAATGAGGATAAGATTATTTTATAGAAAGATATGTATTTGTTGGTACTGGTAATTTTATAGTCTTAGCCAAGTATATGCCTAAAATTACAGCAACTAGACCCTTTCCTTATATCAATTCCATACAACTCTTTAGTAATCAAATATGCTGTTGGGATTGAACCACACAAAAAAGAGAACATAATTGTAATTACAAGGTTAAATATTTTACTTTTATTAAAACATCATCTTCAGGAAGAGAACCAATTGCTCTATTGACAATTTCTCTTAATAAATGTAGAGCCTTATGTAATATACTTATTTGGTTCTGGTGTGAAAGGAATATTTAGACAAGATAGTGATATAGATATAGCTTTCTTAAGTGATAAAGAAATTTCGGATTATGATTTATTTATGGTTTCTCAAGAATTAGCAGATATACTCAAAAGAGAGGTAGATTTAATAAACTTAAAAAATGCATCTACTGTATTCAAAGTTCAGGTCATTTATAATGGGGAGAAAATATATTACTTAGATGATACTAGGGGAGCATATTTTGAAATGTATTCTTTTAAAGACTATGCTTTACTAAATGAAGAAAGAGAAATAATATTAAATAGCATAAGAGAAAGAGGATCAATATATGAGTAGAGATGCCTTTGAAGTACTTTATAGTAATAAGTTCATTGATGAAGGACTGATGAAAAATTTAAAGTCAATGGTAGGGTTTAGAAACATAGCTGTTCATGATTATCAAGCTGTAAATTTAAATATAATAAAATTTTATTCAAGATATCAAAAGAATGTGGGAATAAACCTAAAAATGAATTCTAGGATCGGTTTTGATTAAATCATATATATAATCCATTAGTTCATCATTACTAGTTTCTCTTAGGTCTGTAATTAGTTTTCTTCTTTATGTATAATTCTTATTAAGTTGTCTTTATGCCTAAATATCATTAAAATACAGGCTATTGCAGTAGAAACTACCACTGAAATAGGTAATTTCATAATAATGCATATGATAGGTATTAATATGCCCATTGCAATAGACCTAATAGACACTACACTTGTAAACAAACGCAATATAAAATAAACTGCCACCCCAGCTAGTATTGGAACTGGTGCAAGTAAAAGAAATGCACCAAGTGTTGTATTTACGCCTTTACCACCCTTAAATGCAAGAAAGGGAGTATAATCATGTCCCAAAACTACTACTATGGCAATAATAGAAAGATATGTACTCGTTGGTACTGGTAATTTTATGGTCTTCGCCAAGTATATACCTAAAATTATAGGAATTGTACCCTTTAAAACATCTATTACCTGAGTAATGATAGATAACTTAGTTCCTGCAATTCTTTTCACGTTTGTTGAACCTATATTTCCACTACCTTTAGTTCTTATATCAATTCCATACAACTTTTTAGTAATCAAATATCCTGTTGGGATTGAACCACACAAAAAAGAGAACATAATTGTAATTATAATAATCATTTGCCTCACCCTAAATTTGTATTATTATATAATCTTCACTTCTAATATAGATTATAGCATATTTTCTTAGATATAGAAAATACTTACATACTTTAATGCCATATTATTTAATTTTCAACCATTCGTGATTTGCTACATAGCCGCCAATGAAAATAGGGATGTGGTATATCACGGCAGCTTGCTATACGGCTTTTTTCATAGATTCTTTAAGTATAAATCTATTATATTTCAAAAATATCGGTATTACAACTCTGAAACTTATATTTTTATTCATTATATATCAATTCACTCATATCTTAAACTTATTGATTGATCATTTATCTTTCCTGTTTCATTTGCATTATGGATATGATGTTCTTAAAAAACTCTTGACTTAGAGTGCACTAGAGGGTGTAATATTTTGGATATGATGGAAAATAAAAAGTGCCAACTCTATAAGTTCTAATTAAATCTTATTATTTATCTAAAGGGAGGAATTATAATGTTATACAGAAAGTTTGGGAAGACAAATGAAATGGTTTCAACTTTGGGATTTGGATGTATGAGGCTTCCAATTCTTCCAGGAGGGGATCCATCTAAAATTGATGAAGAAAAAGCAACAAAGCTAGTTCGATATGCAATTGATGAAGGGGTGAACTATATAGATACTGCTTATCCTTATCATGGAACAGGTATGGGCAAAGGTGGACAAAGTGAACCATTCGTAGGAAAAGTACTAAAAGATGGATATAGAGAGAAAGTTAAACTAGCTACAAAACTTCCTAGCTGGTTGATAAAAACAAGAAGTGATATGGATAAGTACTTAAATGAGCAATTACAGCGCCTTGACACAGATACTATAGATTTTTATTTAGTACACGCACTTAATCGTAAAGATTGGGATAGGTTAAAAGAAAATGGTATTGATGAATTTTTAGATTCTGCGATAAAAGATGGAAGAATAAAATATGCAGGATTTTCATTCCATGATAAACTAGATCTTTTTAAAGAAATAGTAGATTATTATGATTGGTCATTTTGCCAAATACAGTACAACTATTTAGATGAGGATTTTCAGGCTGGAACAGAAGGCTTAATCTATGCTGCTCAAAAAGGTTTAGGTATTACAATTATGGAACCGCTTAGAGGTGGTAAGCTTGTTAACAATCTTCCAGAGGAAGCTAAAGAGATTTTCATTGTAGGAGCAGCAGTAGCAATAGATTATTTGAAGGTTGATAAGATTATGGCTTCACCTGTTCAGGTGGGAGGCGGATTTGTAAAGTGTGCACATGGTCTTATACCTGTTCCTGCACCAGCAACTGTTAAATTTAAAGAAACTACTTCAATTGGAATTAGAAAATTCAAAGTTAAAAAACTTATTTTTGAAGTGCGACGTAAAAATACCGTAAAATTCAACGCTGAATAATACGGTGTTCCACTAACCTGTACATTTTTTTATGTCCGTCAGGCAGTTAATTACTTTGACCAGTAGGGTGGGCGAACCAGCATCATGGGTAGCTTTGTATGAGAATCACCCTTAGCCGTGTTGATCTGGGCTTGGGTAAGAAAGATACTATTTGTGAGATTAGCTCCACTAAGATCGGCATCTCGCAAATCAGCCCCAATGAGATCAGCTCCACTCAAATCTACTCCTCTAAGGTTTGCCGCAATAAGACACGCTCCCCTCAAGTCTGCACCTCTAAGATTGTTTTTTCTCAGGTCTGCGCCAAAATAATCTAACCGCCGAGAGTTGGCGTTTCGATTTCTTGAAGGAATGTTCTTTCCACTGCGGGCTTTAGTACGTACCAGCTCACTGGTATTTTTAATCAGCATGTTAACCTTGGTGCGATGAGCTGCCACATCCAGTGCTAATAGGGAACCAACGTCAAGAAGGGTAAGGCGTTCAGTATTGTCCAACAATGAACTTATCTTCTCTTTGATACTGTTATCAGTTTGCAGGATAAATGCTTGAGTAAGATACCATAGCATTTCATGAAGCTGCCTCATAATCAGAAACACCTCAAACATTTGATTAGCAGATTCGGGGGCTTGTCGCCAGTCATGTCCGCCATAAGTAACTTGAGCTACCATTTGACCAGCACCAAAGCAGTCATAAGAAGTACAACCCTTAAGACCCTTATTCCTAAGATTTTTGTGAACAGAGCAGGTAAAGTCCGATTGTAAGTTTATGCAAGGCTTACCGGCGTCTTTATTCGTTGGGAAACCTTCCGAAGCTGAAAAGTACAGTGCTACACAGCATAGGCCGAAACATTTTTCGCAGTCAACTCTCAATTCTTTATTAAGTTTATCTTCATGTGTATATACCATATTCATTTACCTCATATTAGAAAAATGCAAATAATTTTTACTTTTAAATTATATCATATACAGCGTGTGTTTCAACGTCTATATAACACTTGAGTCATAATTATTATTACTAACTAATAGATACTTATAATTAGTATGATTTCAGATGATTATTTTTGTAATAAATATAAAATATTTTATTCATAAGATTCCTTAAGCATAAATCTACCATATTTCAAAAATATATGTATTACAATTCTAATACATATATTTTTTTCTGCCTACTTAATATATACCTGTGTATATATTAAGTGAAAGGGGTTGATAAATATGGCTGCAACAGCAACAAAATTGCAGACTACTGTACTTGTAAAATGAAGAGGGTAAGAAGGTAGCCACCCACTAGGCTATATAAGAATTTAAAATGTAATGGACATGCTACGAGTATATCTCCATTAAATTAAACTCAATAGGTTTTAATGTTATGATTAAAGGATTGCAAATTAATGTACAATACTATTATAATTATTATAATGTTAAATAAAGTAATTTGAAAGAAATTCTATTTTGAATTGGGAGGAAAATAAATGGATAAAATTACAAGTTTTACCATAAATCATTTGGAACTATATCCTGGTGTTTACGTTTCAAGAAAAGATAGCGTTGGGCAATCAGTTGTTACCACATTTGATATTAGAATGACTAGACCAAATGCAGAGCCTGTTATGAATACTGCAGAAATGCATGCTATAGAACATTTAGGTGCAACTTTTCTAAGAAATCATAGTGAATATGGTTCAAAAATAGTTTACTTTGGACCTATGGGCTGTAGAACAGGTTTTTATTTACTTTTAAGTGGAGACTATGAGTCAAAGGATATAGTTAATCTATTATTAGAAATGTTCCGTTTTGTTTCAAATTTCGAAGGAGAAATACCTGGTGCTTCAGCAAGAGATTGTGGTAATTATTTAGATATGAATCTACCTATGGCAAAATATCTAGCTAATAAATTTGTAAATGAAGTTTTAGTAAATATAACTGATAAAAATTTATACTATCCAGACTAGTAAAAACTTTAATTAACTTTTAAAGAAAGGTAATGCTATTCATTAATATGAGCGCATTACCTTTTCCACTACCAAAGCACAAGGACAGAACACGACAAGAATGGGAACAGCATGAATAATTTCTCTAATTCAAGTATACAATAAATTAAGTAAAACTAAGAAATTAAAAGATAGAATATTCAAATTATTATGAATGTGGTATAGTAGGATATGTGAAGGGGGTATGTCTTATGGAACAATATAGAGGGTATGAAATAACGGTTATAGAGAATAATGAAAAGGATTACCCGTTTAAGGCAATTGCCAGAAAAAGAGATCAGGAAGTTAAGCATAAGGGACAGAGTATGACGCAAGCAATCGATTTTGTTAAGGAAAGCATTAATGTCATTATAGAAAAGATAGAAGCGAAATAGGGAAAGATTTCCATTAAGATTACAATTGTATTGATTCCTATATCAGTCCTTTCAGTATAAATATAAGCTGAAGGGACTTTTAGACTTCATCTTACCAAATATAAAAGTTCCTTCTCAGTAAAAATGTAGTTTCGGGGAGGGGATTTTTATGATATTTCGAAAGGCTGTTATATGCACCCATATAGATAGTGATACAGTAGTAGTTAAATTGGACAATGGTATAAAAGAAAGAGTCAGATTTATAGGAATAAATTGTACAAGTACTGATTTTTTAGTATAATACTATACGAAAGGTATTTGTAAAGAAGAGGCGATACAAATCACAAAGTATAAACGGATTTTTAGATATAATGGAATGAAAGGCATCAAAAGATAATGCTTTTAAAATTTTAGCAGAAAAGATGGACATAGATTTAAATGAAGATATTAAACTGATAGGAGTAGAGATTAATTGGAAAAACAAAAAAGTAAGTATAGATGGGTTGTTTTTGGCGCAGTATTGTTTTCTTATTTTTTAATTGTGAGTCAAAGAACGGCACCAGGATTAATTTCAGATCAATTAATGAAAGATTTTAATGTGACAGCATCTATGATTGGATTACTGACGAGTATTCAATTTTTCGCTTATGCTGGTTTGCAAATTCCCATTGGAATATTGTCTGACCGTTTTGGCCCCAAATTTTTTCTTATTGCAGGGACACTACTTAGTGGTTTAGGCACTTTAATTTATAGTCTTGCAACGAATGTATTTGTTCTACTTCTTGCTAGGTTATTGGAGGGAATGGGAGATGCAGCAATTTGGATTAACTTGGTATTAATCTTAAGTCAATGGTTTAAAGCAAAAGAATTTGTTGGACTGCTTGGTTTAGCTGCAATGAGTGGAAGCCTTGGCTTCTTGATGGCAACCGTTCCTTTTTCAGCATGGATTTCCTTATCAGGTTGGAGAACCCCATTTTTTGCAATAGGAATTATTTTATGTATTTTTGCAATTGTTCTTTATTTTGTCCTTGTTAAAAAACCAAAACAAATGTTTAAGAATCATTCTGTAACCACTTCTGTTAAAAAGGAACATGAACGTGAAAAAACTATTATTATTTTAAGGCGGATATTTTCCAATCGTCAGGCCTGGGCAACATTCTTATGTCATTTTGGTCTTGTGGGTACGTATGTTGGTTTTATTGGTTCCTGGGCAGTCCCATATGGAATGTATGTATATGGAATGACGCGTTCAGGTGTAAGTCAGCTCATCATGATCGGTCTTATTGGTGCCCTCATTGGTGCTCCTTTAACTGGGTGGATTTCAAACCGATTAGAATCAATCAAACGACCGTATGTTATTGTTCATATGGTTAATTTTGCGAGTTGGGTTGCTTTTATTTTCTTTAGTGGGAAACCACCATTCTTCATGTTAATTATTCTTTTCCTAATCATTGGTTATAGTAATGGAGCAAGTACTTCGACATTTGCGGCCGTTCGACAATCCTTTCCTATAAAAGAGGTAGGTGTTGTCTCAGGATTTGCGAATATGGGAGGATTTTTAAGTGCCGTTCTATTACCAAGCATTTTTGGGAAAGTATTAGACCATTTTCATATGGTTTCAAGTAATGTTGGGTACCTTTATGGTTTCATTATTCCAGTGATATTCTCAATGATTGGCTTAATTGGAGGAATTCTCTTGAAGGAACAACATCAGGAAGTAAAGCAGCTAAAAATAGCTAAGTAAAATAATAGATTAGTATTAGTTAAACCATGTAAGATTAGTGTTATAATTTTTATAGTAGTTAAGTCAAAATGGTATTATATTGTTATAGACCAGATAAAAACTACATATATTGAAGATCTTGCTCCATTTCTATCAAAGTATCTTTTAAAGAACCTCTGTACTCCACAAACATTTTTTTGCCTTCTACATTTTTCTTTTCACCTTTTTGAAATTCCGAAGCTGAACCAAAGTATTCTTTATATAGCTTTCCATTTTTCTCAATTGTTTCTCCTGGAGATTCTTCATGTCCAGCAAATTGCCAACCACCAGTTCCAAATCCAGTTTTAATTTTAGTGATACATACCTTTCCTGGTCCAATGCCTACTTTTGTCGCATCCGCACCTGCATGTTCTAATTCTCTTACTGCTTCTGGAGTTCCCACATTTCCTGCAATAACAAAGCTATGAGGTAAGTGTTTCTTAATATGTTGAATCATCTCTATAACTGCATTGGAATGACCATGTGCGATATCAATGGTAATGTATTGCGGTGAAAGATGTTCATCTGATAATTGTTGTATGAATCGTAAGCGGTTAACAACTAATCACATTGACAATTGTTAACCGCTTACTATATTACTAATCGCATATTAGTAGTTTTTCAATTATAAAGAGAATTATACTTAAATGTTTTAGTCTCAGATTCAAAAAAATATAGTATAAGCTTTTGATTTAAATAAGAAACATACTCTATAATTAATAAAAATGAATTAGAAAGATATATAAAATTTGATACGAAATTTTCACATAAAAAATAAGCTGGCAATATAACGCCAGCTTTTGTTATAAATTTTAGGGGTAAGGTAAAAATTAATGATTAAAGATTAAACAGTATCAGTTAATATTATAGCCACATTATTATAATATCAGCACAAATAATATTAAATTACATATAATAAATTGTGCTGATATTTGGGATCCCATGCTTATTGCCTCACCTATAGGTTAGAGCAGTTTTTTATAAATGCTTTTTATATAATATTTTAATAAAGCGCTATTAAGCAATAATAACACAATCTAATGACTTTAAGTGGTAATATGATATGCCAGACAACGGATAAGACCGTTTCTAACTTATTTTTGTATGATTATAAAGGGGGAACAACAAACATGCCTATTGATAATAAACCGACTTCAAACATGTCTATTGATAATAAACCGACTTCTCTAGAAAAAAAGGTTCAAACCGAGATACAGACACATGTACACTACGGGATGCAGACACATGTACACGAGTTTGAAGAAAGTACTAAGTTAGCTGAAACTGGAGAAGATAGACATAATCACCGTGTTGCTGGCGTTACAAGTGAAGTTATACCAAGTGGAGGCGGCAGACATGTACATGCATTTGGTGTAATTAATACAGATTTTCTTGACCATCACCATGAAATAGGAGGAACAAGTGGACCTGATATTCCTATTCCTGGTACAAATAAACATGTACACGTTATTAGTGGAATTACAACATTTAATGATGGCCATGCTCATGAGTTTCTTTTTACTACCCAAATTGACAGCCCTCTTGTATAAGTAACCTTTAAGAATAAGGAGATGACTGTAAGATAGTCATCTCTTTTTTATGCAAAAATAGGATAGCAAAACAATGCCAGCTTTAGTTATGAATTATATAACAGTAAGTTTTACAGCCACACTATAAATTATAACTATATTATTATAATATAATCACAAATAAGGAATAATTAATCTGTATCTGGGTATTTTATAGTTGTATATATTTTAATCCCTTTATAACAAACCTACTATAAAAAGGAGCTAATATTCAATAAAAGAATAGTAGCTCTTTTTAGATTCTAATTTAGCAAAGTACATTATCAATATAATTTATAGTATTAGTAATGTAGCTAGTGCTACATCTAATGCTCCAGCAGCACCAAAGTATGAATATGGGTAATAAGGATAATATGAATAGTATAGGGAATAAGAATAGTAGGGGTTGTAATATGGGTCCCATCCCCAGTAATCATATGGCATAGTAGTCACCTCCTAAAAATTTGGCATCATAAATGCCTAAGTATACTTTGAACTTTAGGGCTAACTACCTATATTAATATATTATAAGTTATTTAAATTGTTGCATTTATTTAAATGAATGCAAGTACATTTACTCTAATAATTATTTTGAAGATGTATAAACTATAAGTACATTGCAATCCTCTGAATATACAGTGTGATTTTATTCATAGTAACTAAAGCCAGTATCTAAGCTGATGCAGGCTTTAGTTGCGTTATAAAATAAGAACAAGGTGACCTAACTAATTATTAAATTGTTTCAATTTAATAAATCCGAATTAAGTTAATACATTTTTTATTATTCCATTAAAATAAAAGTAACTATAACAATCACTATATAGACAATAAAAAAGATAAAAGAAAAGCCAGAAAAAAACATTAACCCACGGTTAGGCATCATATTCATATTATTCCCTCCATTTTTCTAATTTTAAATGATTCTAGTATAAGTATATAATTTGTGCCAAAATAAATAAAGAAATAAAAACAATAGATCCTAAAATTAATTAGAACCTATAAGCCTATAGTCTGCATCAGACTTTTATCATAGTAACGAAAGAGCCTGTATCTAAATTGATGCAGGCTTTAATTATGTTATAAAATAAGAAATAAATATCATAAACGAATTAATATTGATAATTTAAATCCCAGGTTACTCCAAATTTATCAGTAAGCTTCGCATATTTAGCATTCCAAAAAGTTTTTTGGAGTTCCATATATACATTACCACCTTCAGATAAAGTAGCATAAGTCTTATCAATAGCTTCTTCTGTTTCAAACTCTAGCGTTAAAGAAACATTCGCTCCTTTTTCAACCTTTTCTCCTTGAAATGTATCTGAAAAATATAGATTAAATGTTTTATGTTCGAGTCTTGCATGCATAATTTTATTCTTATATTCTTCATCTACTGGCATCTGTGAATCTCCAAATCTCATGATATTAACTTTTTCAGCACCAAATACTTCATTATAGAAGTTTAATGCCTCTTCAGCATTTCCTTCAAAAATTAGATACGGTATAAGCCCTTTAATCATATGTAATCCTCCTAATAATTTAATTATTGTATTTATTTACTATTACGTAGTAATTTATTTAATATTATACCATTAAATTACATACCTATATAGACAAAAATAATAGGCACTAAATTTAATTAGCACCTATTATAAAAAGAACGTTGTTTGGATATGGGTCATTAAAATGGTATCACTTATATTAAATTAGTTCAATGTAAATCATTACATATTAAACATAAAGTAACAAATTATTTGCTATTTGTTTACAAAATACCTTAAAATTTGTTATAATTAATACGAATTTACATATAAGGGGGGATTTTAAAGTGGAAGGAACAAAGAAAAAGTCAATTTTTAAAAGATGGTGGTTCTGGGTTATTGTAGTAGTTGTTGTTCTTGGAGCTATAGGAAATGCGGGAAATAAAGATAAAAAGGATGTTGCTACACAACCTATAAACGCTAAAGAAACTTCCCAGCCAGCACCAAAAAAGGAAGAACCTAAAGAGGAAGCGCCTAAAAAAGATAGTAGAGCAATTACCTATGAAAAATTTATGCAGGTAAATATGGGAATGTCATATGAACAAGTAAAATCAATACTTGGAGAAGGAAAAGAAAGTACTTTTTAGAAAAGAAAAAAATTATGTTTAACTTTGAAATAAACTATCCTTCACAAAATTATAGAAATTATATTGAGTGTGTTTATAATTTTTGTAAAAATAATAGTTTTTCAATGATTTTGAAAGGTTCTTTAGCAAAAGGTACAGCAACAAAATTTTCAGATATTGACTTGATAGTTTTAGATAATATTTATAGCTCTAAAGTTGATGAAATTATTACACTCTATGGTAATCCAATAATGACCAATTTTACTGAAAATCCTAAAGGTATATTAATCTTGGTTTATCAAGATAACATTTCTATAGATTTAGATATAAGAGAAACAATTTCACAAGAAGATTTGGTAGACAGTAAGGTTGTTTTAAGATATGATACAAACTTTATCATAAATAATAAAAGGATTATTAGAAAGCAGATAACATCAAACTATATACCTAATAGACCTGTATGGTATAAGATATTAAGGTTAATGCATAGAGGCATTATTAAGTATCTATCCAATAAAACTGATAGTGCATATGATTTATTATCAGAAACTAAAGATAATCTTATTGCATTGAAAATTACTGATTTAAGTTTTAATAATAACTTTGAAGATGATATACAATGTATTTTTAATAAATTTTGCAAAGCGTTTGAAGTTGATTCACAAATAAAAGTTCTGTTTAACAATCTTTTCAAAGAATTTTAAAGACATAACATTTTGAAATACCTAAATGCAGGACTAACATCTGATAATGTTGAAAAAGTAAATGTATTCCTAACTAACATGGATGATTTTACGGCAATGAATACAGTTTACTCAAAGCATTTTTCTTCCCCTTATCCTGCGAGAACTACTATAGGAGTTGCATCATTACCTTTAGGTGCACAAGTTGAAATTGAGGTGATTGCTCGTAGACGTTAAACTAAAATTATTGCAACATAACCAAAGCCTGCATCAATTTAGATACAGGCTCTTTTATTGTAACAAAATTCCAATGTAGAATAGAGGCTTATATGTGCTAATTAATTTTAGTACCTATTATTTTTATCTATGTAATTTAATGGTATAATGTTAAATAACTGTTACGTAATGGGAGGTAAAACATATTCTTTAAGGAAATAGAAAATATGAGGCCACATGAAATTGTAGGTAAAATAGTAAATGATTTTAGCTTGAAAACCTTATACACTGGTGAAGCTGGCAAAGAAAAGATTGAAAGAATGAGGGAGTTCTATGTATTACTAAGAGAATTGGATGATAAGAATAAAAGCAGCAGAGATGCTTTGCTAGACATTGTTAGGAATATATCTCTTTCTAATGGAGAGATGGAGACATTGATGATTAATAAAACCAAAAAGGCCAGAATACCAATAATAACTGTGCACCAAGCTAAGGGCTTAGAATACGAAACTGTTTTTGTTGCTGGTGTTCAGGAAAATACATTTCCTTCCTATAGGGCTATTAAAACAAATAATTTAGATGAGGAAAAACGAACTTTTTATGTGGCAATAACTAGAGCTAAGAAACGTCTTTATATTACTTGCAGTAACAGAGATGAATTTAATAGAAAAACTGCTAAAAGTAATTTTACCAATTTGATACCCCAAAAATACATAGATATTAAATAAGCTAATGTTTTTATGCTTCTGCTATCTCTAATTGTTAATGATGTGGAAGCTATCCACAATAGGGATTAAATTAATCCAAATCAGAAAGGGAAAAATTATGAATATGGATATAGAGAAAAATGAATTTGATTCAGAATTTAGTAATGTAAAATATGTGTCAGAAGACAATATAGTATTTCTTACATGGAAAAAATTCTGCTGCTATGATGACTATAGAAATCCAACAACATTTGCTTTGGAATTGCTTAAGAAATACCCTAATAGTAATTTTGTTGTAGATGCAAGAAACGGATTTGAGGATGAAAAGGACGATGTTGAATGGGGATTTTCTGTATTGCTTCCAGCTATGTCAAATACAGATTGTAAAAATGTTGTATTCATCATGAATGAAGTAAATGAAATAGAAGAAGAGATGGACATGTGGACGAAAGAATTCAAGAAGTATTTTACGGTGAAGAAAGTTAAATGTTATAAAGATGCAGTGAAGTTTATAGTGGGATAATGGGTATAATGTGAAAATAAATTACTTCACTATCTTCTTATTATGGTTATTAATCTTAGAATTATGAATAGTAACAAAATAGCCTATATCTAAATTGATGTAGGCTATTTTGTTACAAAAGTAAAAAAATTAGTATTATGACACGAGATCTTCACCAGCTTTATATGCCTCATCTAAAAGACTCTCACTTATAGCAAAATTAGGATTAATAGTCCCGTAACAAAGCAAGCTATTTACTAAGTTCCAACCAAAAATTGAGAAAAATCTGTTAGTTTCTTCAATAGATGATTTAAACATATCTTTATCTGGATTTCCTTGTGTATAAACAGTAACTATTTTTTTGCCAGGGAATCGAGGTTTAAATTCTGGTTCTTCGCCAGGTAATTGAGGTTTAACTTCTTCTGGAATATCGATCATTGGGTACATTCTATCTAACCATATCTTTGCTTGACCTGTGATTTGAAAAAAGTAAATTGGTGACCCAAAAATAATGCCATCAGCATTTTTTATGTCATCATACATTGTATATAAATAATCTTTTGTGGCACAACCCTCATGATTTCTGCAATAGAAACACCCTTTACATCCCTTGATGTCATCAGCATTTAGATCATAAATTTTTACTTCAGCACCTTTTGATTTGGCTCCACTGATAACCTGGGCAATTAGTTTTGATGTATACCCATTTTTTCTTGGGCTACCTGAAAATACAATAATTTTACTCATGTTATAATCCTGCCTTCCCAAAATATTCTTTTTATAATAATATTAAAGATTGATAGTCTTGTTATCGCCATTCATTGAGTAAAAATTCGCAAGGGCATTCTCTAGATAGAAAATTTCAAAAATCTCATCTTCTACAGAATACATATGTTTTAATGCTGGCATTATGTCTAGTGCCTGAGATTTTGCTTCTTTTTTGGTGCAGAATACAGCCTTACCACTCATGCGTAACCATCTTCCATCTTTAGTTGCTGCAGAAATTTCAATATTTGGATTTGTCATTAGCTGTGCATAAAACGGTTTTTTATTGTTTGTTGCAAAGCAAAGCTTGTCTTCATATTCCATTACAAAGCTAAATGGACGTACCCTTGGCTGCTCACCATCAACTGTAGAAACAAAGAATACTCCACATTCATTAAGAAACTCAAAAACTTCATTCATAGTAAACCTCCATCACATAATTGTTTTTTTTATTAATTATAGTATAATTGTATACATTGATAACAAAATAACAAGTACGCAGTAATTTATTACTAAGTAAGTATTTTATGAGCATTGGAGATTTAAGCATGAAAGATATAATAACTTTTTCAATAGAAAATGATTTTTGTCCTGTAGCATCTGCGTTAAAGGTTATAGAAGGCAAGTGGAAGCTGCCAATACTTTGGGTACTTTCTCAAAATGGGACACTTAGGTATAATGAATTAAAAAAAAGTATTGTAGGAATAACTAATATGATGTTAACAAGCTCACTTAAGGAGCTTGAACAAAGTGGACTTGTTAACAGAGAGCAATACAACGAAATACCACCACATGTTGATTATTCATTAGCTGAAGCTGGAAAAAAGCTTTTACCAGTCCTTGATGAATTGGCAAAATGGGGTGGAGAATTGATGCGAAGCAAAAAGGAGTCATAATAAAAGTACATTTCCAACTTTATAATCTAAGTATCATTGAAAGTATTTTCTTTATATTATGATAGGTTATTATTTAAAATTCTTGACATAATTAATCCTGTTACTACTCTATTATGTTTTTGAGATGTTCTGGAACTAAAGAATGTTTCCACATTTAAATATTCACAGATATCATCATATTTACTTTGAATTTCTTCAAATTCTTCAGGCGTAATAAATATATTCTTAATAGGTTTCACATTCTTAATATACTTCCGAAACTTAGAAATGGAGTCTCCGATTAAAATAATGTGTGACTTGGATAAGTCATTAGGTTTTCTTCATGTTCTTTCAAACTTCAGGAGAAAAGGTTACGGAAAGGATATCATCACATCTCTAATATATCAAAAGAGAAAAGAAAACAAACCAGTATTTCTAAATGTTGAACCAAACAACATAAACTCTATAAATCTTGTTATTAAAATGGGTTTTGTCATTGATCGAAAAATAAGCTGGATTAAATTAAAATATGATGAAAACTTCAAGGAGTGATTTTAATGATAAATCTACAGGAACTAAAAAAGTATTGTTTAAAAAAGAAAGGTGTTTATGAGGACTTTCCCTTTGATGATGAAACATTAGTATTTAAGGTTGGTAGTAAAATGTTTGCACTTACAAATATTGATGAAAAAGAACTAAAAGTAAATCTAAAATGTGATCCTGTGATGTCTCAGGATCTTAGAAGAGGTTATGCAGCAATAAAGCCAGGGTACCATATGAATAAGACTCATTGGAATACGGTAGAAATAGATGGCTCAATAGATGACAAAATTATAAAAACACTTATTGATATTTCTTATGATTTAGTGTTTAAAGGGCTAAGTAAGACGGAGAAAAAAGAAATATTAGAAAAAGAACAGTAAAATATGTACACATATAGTTGGAGAAGTTTTACCAAGTAAAGGTCTTTATTTTAAGTCAATACTGTAAGATATGACGTCCTAATTTAATTATGTTTTTGGGGGTAAAAATGAATAATAAAATAGAAATGATTATAAAAGAATTTGTAGAACACTATTCCGAAACAAGAGATGTTCAAACTAAATGGAAAGAACCTTTGGTATCATACACAGATGCAATGGATGAAATGTTTTATTGTCTTAAAGATGTTGTAAGTCCTTCCCATGCAATACCTAAAGATTTTTTACTAGAAGCTAAAACAGTAGTAGCTTATTTTATACCTTTTGATGAAGTTATAGTTAAAAGTAATATAGAAAGAAAAGAAAGCTCTAAAATTTGGGCAACAGCATATATAGAAACTAATCAACTAATATTAGATTTAAATACTTTTATTAAAAGTGAATTACAAAAATTAGGATATAAGTCAAGTATTATACCAGCAACACACAATTTTGATAATAAAAAATTAACTAGTGATTGGTCTCATAGACATGTTGCTTTTATTGCTGGGTTGGGTAAATTTGGGTTAAATAATATGTTAATTACTGATAAAGGATGTTGTGGAAGAATTGTCAGTTTTGTAACTGAGCTAAATATAGAGCCTACTAAAAGAAAAAATGGAGAGAATTGTTTATATAAGCATATGAATGTATGCAAAAAATGTGTAGATAGATGTGTAAATAATGCTTTAAAAGTTGATTATTTTGACAGACATAAGTGTTATGAAATGTGCTTGTATAATGATAAATTTCATTCAGATATTGAATTGTCAGATGTTTGTGGTAAATGTTTAGTTAACGTTCCTTGTTCTACAACAAATCCAGTAAAGTTAAATGAATAGTTGTGTCAATACACAAAATTCTTATATTGTAACGTTATTAAAGCCTGCATTAATTTAGATACAGACTTTTGTTGTAATAAAATCCCAATGTAAAGTAAATGGCTATAGGTGCTGATTAATTTTAGTGCCTATTATTTTTGTCTATATGGCTGTGTAATTTAATGGTATAATATTTAATAATTAGTATACATGTCAATATGATGTTTCTACAAAAATTCAGTATAAATAAGGAGGCAAAGTATGATTGATTTAGGTTTGACAGATAAAATAGCTTTAATAACAGGGGGAACACGTGGACTTGGAAGAGCTATTGCTGAGAAATTAGCAGAAGAGAAGGTAAAAGTAGTTGTAACTGGTGTTAACGAAGAACGAGCAAAACAAGTAGCAAATGAAATATCACTGACTTATAACGTTGAAACTTTAGGTTTAAAGCATGATGTAAGTTCCGAAGAATCAACAAAGGAAGTTGTAAAATCTATAGTTGAAAAATTTAAAAGAATAGATATTTTAGTAAATAATGCAGGTATTACAAGTGATGGTATAATGATGACCATGAAAAAAGAAAACTGGGATAAGGTACTTAATGTAAATCTTACAGGAGCATTCAACTGCACTAAGTTTGTATCTAAACATATGTTGAAACAAAGATCAGGTAGCATAGTAAATATAACAAGTGTTGTTGGAATAACAGGCAACGTTGGACAGGCGAATTATTCAGCTTCTAAGGCTGGACTTATTGGTTTTACAAAAACAGTAGCTAAAGAATTAGCAGACCGAGGCATAACCGTGAATGCCATTGCTCCTGGGTATATTTCAACTGATATGACATCTATACTTTCTGATAAAGTAACTGAGGAAACACTATCTAAGATTCCAATGAAAATCTTTGGGAAGCCAGAAGCTGTAGCAAATTCAGTTTTGTTTCTTGTTTCAAATATGTCGCGATATATTACAGGTCAAGTTATAAATGTAGATGGTGGTATGGTGATGTAGTAATATTGCAAAATAAAGATTATTTATTTGTTTTAGATAAGGAGTGGGGGATGTGAAAGATAAAATCAAAGAAATTTTCATTAATCTTGGTGCGGAAGTTTGTGGCGTTGCCAATATTGACTTATTTATTGATGCACCAAAAGGCTTTCATCCTACGGACATTTATTCTGATTGTAAATCAGTTATTGTTTTTGCTAAGAAAATTCCAAGGGGATTAGCACATGTAAGTCCGAGGATTATCTATCAACATTTTAATAGCATCAGCCCTGTGGAACTGGATAGAATTGCATATTTAGCTTCTAATGAAATTGAAAAAATATATAATGGAATTGCTGTACCAATTCCTTCTGACGGACCATATGATTATTGGGATGAAAAAAACTTGGAAGGGAGAGGTATGATTTCTATGAAACATGCAGCTATCTTGGCTGGTATAGGAACACTTGGGAAAAGCACTTTGTTATTAAATAGTCAATATGGAAATATGATCAGTATTGGTGCTGTCTTAACTAATTTAAATTTGCCATCGGATGCGTTTGCAGAGAATATTTGCATAAAAGAATGTAGCTTATGTATTGATAAGTGTCCAGTTAATGCAATAAGTGAACATGGCGTAAACCAAAAGCTTTGCAGAAATTGTGCTTACGCAAGTAATGATAGAGGATTTGATGTTGTAAATTGTAATAAATGCAGAACAATATGCCCAATGGCTTTTGGAAAGAAACAAAGATTATGCGCAAATGAACCAGTTAGATGATATTCCCAGGGGAGATATTACCTCTGCTGCCGCAATTATTGCTGAGATAAGCATTGAATAGAGATAGTATAGAAATTACAGCACCTTTGGATTCCATTGTTAAACATTTATATTACAATGTAGTTATGATAAAAATGAAACTATTAAATAGTTAACAGAAGTGGGGTGGTTAAATGAATAGAAGTACTTACAAAGTTTTTTCAGAAGGTAGGATAGCAAATTTAGTTTTAAAAAACAGGCTTGTAAGATCTGCGACCTGTGAGTACAAAATGACCATAGATGGAAAGACCACAGATACAATACTTAATATTTATAAAGACCTTGCAGCAGGCGGAGTAGGAATGATCATAAGTAGTCTTATGGCAGTTACACTGAATGGAAAGGGAGTTTCAGATCAGATATGTATTTATGATGACGAACATATTAACGAAATATCTAAAATTGCTGATGCTGTTCACAAAACAGATAGCAACTGTGTAATTATAGCACAGCTCTGCCACGCTGGTAGACAGGTTACACATGAGAATGAAACTGCTGAGTGCGTTGGACCATCATCAGTAGAGTCACCTATACTGGTAAAAACAGCACGAGAATTAACATCTAATGAAGTTGAATCAATAATAGAAAGTTTCGTTGACTCAATTATAAGAGTAAAGAAAGCAGGGTTTGATGGTGCACAACTTCACGCTGCACATGGATATTTATTGAGTTCATTTCTTTCTCCTTATACAAATAAGCGAACAGATAAGTTTGGTGGCTCTATTAAAAACAGAACTCGTATAATCAAAGATATTGTAGCTCTAGCAAGAAAAGAGGTTGGAAACTTTCCAATACTAATTAAAATGAATTGTGATGATCATGTTATAGGTGGAATTTCAAAAGATAGTTTTTCTGAATTAATTAAAGAGATTGAATTGTCAGGAGTTGATGCTATAGAAGTAAGTGGAGGTATATGGGATTGCCTTGTGCGGTCTGAGCAGGAGCTGGGTTTTATACCAGTTCCAATACCTGAATCAAGGGTTAGAATAGATGCTCCAGATAAGCAATCTTATTATTATGATTATGTTAAAAATATAAATACTGAAGTGCCCTTAATTCTTGTAGGGGGAAATAGAAATGTTGAATTAATGGAGAAGTTTTTACATGAAGGAAAAATAGATTTTCTTTCTTTGAGTCGTCCGTTGATAGCCGAGCCTGGTTTACCAAATCGATGGCTTAATAGTATTGGGAAAGAGAGTACAGCTTGTGTGTCCTGTAATGCCTGCTTGGTTTTTAAGGAAGAATACGGTTGTGCATTAAAGAGAAAGAGAATAAAAAGAGAAATGTTTGAAGAAAGATTTTCACAAGCATGGAGAGATTCTTTTAAATAAATAGTTTCTTATAGTTATTGTGGTTATAAATTATAACATCAGTTAATCCAAATGAGTTTCCAAAGAACAGATAGGTAGCCTTTTGGTATTTGTAAGATTATACGTCAAGTAAAAAGTTATAAAGATAACTTTTATTTTAGGAGGACTAATATGGATACAATAAAAGTAATAGAAGAACGGAGAAGTATAAGAAAGTTTCAAAATAAAATAGTACCAAAAGAAACAATAGAAAGACTATTAGAACTAGCAACTAAAGCACCTTCAGGTAAAAATCGTCAACCATGGAGATTTATTGTTCTTCAGAGTAAGAAGAAAGACGAGTTAGTAAATATCATGAGTAATGTTGCAAGCTTTCATAAAAAACAGAATGTAAATACTGGAAGTTACGAATTAAGTATTAACTCAATTAATGAATCATCAGTAGTAATTTTAGTATTCAATGCATTTTCTAATTTTGAAGAAGACTATAACCACTATAGGTTACTTACTGATACTCAATCAATAGGTGCCTCCATACAAACAATAGCTCTAGCTGCACAGAATTTTGGGTTAGGTACTCTTTGGATTTGTGATATTTTTTATTGTCATAATGAAATATGCTCTTGGCTAAACCGTAAAGACGAGCTTGTGGCAGCAGTGGCTATAGGCTATCCAAACCAATCTCCATATCCACGTCCACGAAAGTTACTGCAAGAAGTTACAGAATGGATATATTAGACAGTATTAAAGTCAATTGAGATAGATAACCGTCTTTTTTCTGTAACCTTTATTCGGCAGTACTTAAATTCCAGCCTTGTAAATTTCAATATAGATTGGGACAGTACAAATGACTCATCAAGTAACAAATCACCGCACAGTTATTTTGAATTATTCTTAGGACAGCAATATAATTGTCGAATGGCAAGTGGAAGTGGGTCAGATGGTCATTGTTCTTATAACTTTATTGTGTCACCACCGTTACCTTACAATATTTCTGGACTTGACTTAGTTTTTAAAGAATGTAAATCCCCTCTTAGAGATGAACCAACATGTTTTGAGGTTGTAATACATTTGGAATAAAATTATCAAACTGAGCTTGATGTTTCAATATTAGTAAGTATAAATTGAGTTAAGGTTATTTCGCCTCTTCCTTATGAAATGTGCTAATCGCAAAATTATGATATTTATCTTAACTCTCTAAACACATTTGGGCAATTATAAGATAGTATGAAAATGATTTACGTAATTGCAAATTAAAGAGAATTTTATGGGAGAGATTAGTGTTGTAGAATATTACCCATCAATGTTTAAGGGAGAAATTGGTTATTAGCTAGGGTCACCATATTGGAATAAGGAACTAAAAATATATCTGTATTGAATCCTTCAAAACCTAAAGTTTCAATATATACATTCAGTGGCTTGATAGTTTTTATTATAGTAGGAATAAAAGGCGAAGAAACCAAACTTAAATATTCAATGGTTAGGTTAATGTAAATTTGACATCATAGTATATTAAGAAAAGTATTTTGGAGGTAATAAAATTCACAAGAGATGAATTATGTAAATCAATTTATGAAGTGGCACATTTGCAAGGGACTTTTAAGTTAAGGTCTGGACAAATCTCAAATGAATATTTCGATAAATACTTATTTGAATCTAATCCACTTATTTTAAGAGAAATTGCTAAACATTTAGTAAATCAAATACCAGAAGATACTGAAATTTTTGCAGGGTTAGAGATGGGGGGAATTCCAATAGCAACAGCATTATCATTAGAGACAGGAATTCCTGTAGTATTTGTAAGAAAAAAAAGCCAAGGAGTATGGTACTTGTAAGTTAGCCGAGGGAACTGATATTAAAAATAAACGAGTATGCATTGTAGAAGATGTTGTGACAACAGGCGGACAAATTCTATTAAGTTCAGAAGATTTAAAAGGGTTTGGAGCAAAATTGAGAAGTGTTATGTGTGTTATTGAAAGAAATCCAGAAGTTAGAAAAAAACTTGAAGAAGCAGGTTTAGAGTTAAAAGCACTTTTTACAATGGAAGAATTAAAAAAACATGAATAAAAAGTTTACTTATCATGCTATTTTAATTTAATGGTACTGCAGTTGATAAACAATATTCTTATTTAGCGTAACAACCGAAAAAACGAACAATTTACATGAACACCGTATTATTCAAAGCTGAATTCTGCGGCGTTTTTGTGTCGCACTTCAAAAATATTTACTAGCTATCGTTATATTTAAATATAGAAATAGTTAGTAAATATGAATATTAGACGACATAACTGCTGAAACAAAAGGTACGAACAATGTTCTTTGAAAATTAAATAATACGGTGTTAAGAAATTCTTATGCCTCTCTATATAACTATTAAAGTATATAGAAAATAAGGTACAATTTTAATATTAATTAGGTTACAGTAGTAAGATATCTACTAAAAAATTTACGTTACAAGGAGGACATGTAATTGAAAAATAACTTTAAACCTATAGAAAATATATTAATATTCATTTTTATATTCTTGCTCGGTAGCACTATATGTTGATTTCCACTTTGTTTTATCCTACTTTTTTCAAGTTATTTTATCCGGCTAAATTTTAAATTTACACTTTAGGT